>DATCJD010000235.1:0-6164 GCA_036507435.1 Bacteroidota bacterium | reverse complement strand
ATAGGCTATCCATACAAACAGAAAATTTTAGGCGATGCGAACGGGGGGTATTTCTTCCAAGCCTCCGCTCAACTGATTGTCAACCAGATGAAAGACCTGTACGAAAAGGTGAAGGCGTCGCCCGACCTTGCAACGCAGGCGACAGCCGCGGCTCCTGCCGCCGCTCCAGCGCAAACCACCACGACCGTCTCAGCGGCAGGCAGGGTTATTAAACCTCCGCCGAAAAAAACTTCTACTACGGCTCCAGCCGCCGCTCCGGCCGCTCCGGCTCCGGCGCAGCCCGCCGCGTCCGCTGAATCGAATATCGTGTATGTCATCGGCGAGGATTCGGACCCTTTGCGACAACAGCTCTCGATGTTTCTTGACGAGGTGGGCCTCAAAGAGATCGCCGTGAACCGCATGCATGGGAAAATGATCACCCTAGAAGAGCTTGAAGACCACAAAGACGCGAAATTCGCTTTCTTCGTTTGTAACTCGGATGATTTGTCGTACGCCATGTTCGAACTTGGACATTTTCTCGGAAAGCTCGGTAAAGGACGTGTGTGTGTGTTGCATATGTCCGATGTGGACTTTCCGAAAAATATGCCCGGCATCATGGTCAAACCGATTGTGGTGAAGCTCGAAGAGGCAAGCTTAAGCATCATGAAGGAACTCAAAGCCGCAGGTATTAAAATTAGTATTTAATTTCGATGATGACATTAGAACACCTCTATAAAAAAATCCGTTTAGAACAACGCCTCACCCCGGATGAGGGGTTGTTTGTTTTTCAAAATGCGGAGTTGTTGGATTTGGGCGACCTCGCAAACGAGATTCGTTATAAAAAGAATCCCAAGCCGCAGGTCACGTTCGTGGCGGACACCAACCCGAACTATACCAACATCTGCAACGTCGATTGTATCTTCTGCGCCTTCTATCGCCATCCCGGCGAAGAGGGCGAATATACGTACACAGTCGACCATATGTTGCAGAAGTTCAGAGAGTCGGCTACGAAAGGCGTTACGACCGTACTGTTGCAGGGTGGAGTTAATCCGGCTCTTCCCTTCGAATACTACGAAGAGATGGTTCGCAGGACGATTAAAGAAGTCCCAGAAATCTATCCGCATTTCTTTTCTACTTCGGAAATTCTCGGCATGTCAGCTGTCTCTGGACTTACTCTACAAGAAGTCCTGCAACGACTGTGGGATGCCGGTTTGCGTTCGATTCCAGGAGGCGGGGCGGAAATTCTTTCCGACCGCGTAAAGAAAAAAATAAGCAGTAAGAAAGGTACGTCTGCGGATTGGCTGAACGTGATGCGCCAGGCACACCGTATCGGTTACCGCTCAACAGCAACGATGATGTACGGCCACGTTGAGACCAACGAAGATATTGTGGAGCACTTGGAGAGCGTGCGCAGGTTGCAGGATGAGATGGGAGGGTTTACAGCGTTCGTACCATGGTCGTTCAAGCCCGGCAATACTCCGCTCGAAAAAATTATTCCGCATTATGCGACCTCGACACGTTACCAACAGATTATCGCTTTTTCGCGCATCTATTTGGATAACTTCCAGCATATACAGGCGTCATGGTTTTCAGAAGGGAAAAAGGCTGGCCAAATCGCCCTGCATTTCGGAGCAGATGACTTCGGAGGTACGCTGTTGGAAGAAAACGTCCACGCCGCGGCTAACTTTGTCAACAAAACGAACATCGAGGAGTGTATTCAGCTCATTCACGAATCGGGATTCGACGCCGCTCAACGAACGACGTTATATGATATTATGAAAGTACGAGAACGTGTGGCGACCGCCGCCTGAAGTGTGTTTCTTGATACAATAAAAAAAAGCCGACCTATAGTCGGCTTTATTGTTGTTATCGCATGTAACTACAGCCTTAAGTGGTTCCGTCTATCAATCCAGCCATATTATCGTAGAAGATTTTTTTAATATCAACTGTTGGGATGCGCATTTCCTGCGACAGCTTCAGCTGGTTATCCACGATGTCATAGCGGTATCCGCGCGGGAACATACCGGAATCCGAACCGAAGAGGATTCGCCCTGAGCCGAAGACGTCCAATGTTTTCTTAAATACCGTCTTGAGGTCGGGTTTTGATGGGTGGTCAGCCATCCACGAGTTTGAGCCGGCTGTATCGACATAAACATTCGGACATTCTTTTCCTACCTGGAGAACTTCGTCAAATTTTCCCGCTCCAAAGTTCGGCACGACAAACTTAACATTGGGATACTTCTTTGCAACAGGGATCAAATCGGCAGGGTTCGCGAAGGCGTCGTTCACAGCCGTCGGGATGCCTGCATAGTCGCGCGGGCGGATAACCAGTTTGCCGAACTGTACATAGACAATGGAGCCGCACTCTTGCGCCAGTGAGAATAAAGGGGCAAGCCATTCGTCCTGCACACTAATATGAAACAAGGAGGGATAAAGGAAAAAGCCCCTGAGTTTATCTTCCTTGAGCCGTTTCTGTGCATTATCCATCAGGACGTTGGAGTTCGGGTCAACGGTAAAGAATCCGGTAAACCGGGTCGGGAAAGCTTGTACCGCTTTCACGACGGAATCTTCATCGCCCGGCATACTGCCGATGAGGGTGAGACGTTCGATTTTCCATTTGTCGATAATATCAATCCACCTCTTCGCGAGCTGTACGGGGTCGTCGCCGGGAATCTCAATGTGTCCCTTCGCGGCGATATTCTTCAGTTCCGTGCTAATATCCGAGCGGCTCTGTTTCTGCTTCACGAGAAACCGGAAGAAGGAGTTCGAGTAGAAATGAACGTGGCTATCGAATATTTTAAAAATTCCGATCATGTGAAGTTAGAACAACCGTAAATCGGGAATGTGCGGCACGAGATGACGTTCCGCCCCTAATTTGTAGAGGAGCTCGAGCGATTGTTTGCCCCGGTCTCCCATATCAATTGTTAATTCGCTGACATACATTTTCACAAACTTACTGCCAAGTTCCTCGCTAATCCCTCTACCGAATCCCAACGCGTAAGGGATGGATTCGCGCTGGTGAGTATAGCCGTAGTGTATGCTTTGTCTCAATGCGTCCGATAAGGAAGACGCTGTTGCTTCGCCTAAATCTTTCCGCACGACGTCCAGCCCGAGCGGGAGCGGGAGGCGGTCATACAACCGCGCCCAGAGTTCGCCGAAATCGAGAATTTTCGTAAAGCCCTGCTCGTGATAGGTAATCTGTCCTTCGTGAATGAGCAAGCCTGCGTCAAATTCGCCCTTCTCCACCCTGTCCATGATTTGGTCGAATGGAATATCAATATTAAGCATTCCTTCCGTAAAAATCTTAAAGAGCAGGCTCGCCGTAGTTAATTTACCCGGCGTAGCGACGACTTTCCCCTTAAGTTCATCCAGCGATTTGTATCGTTTCGAGACAAGCACGGGACCGTATCCTTCACCCATACTTGCTCCGGTTCTCATCAGCCAGTAGTGTTGGGTGACATACGGAAACGCATGAGCGGAAATTGCCGTTACTTCCAAATCAGCTGTCATCGCCCGCTGGTTGAGCGACTGAATGTCCTCGAGCACGTGCTCTACTGTTATTCCTTCTAATTTTACTTTACCGCTTGATAGCCCGTAAAACATGAATGCATCGTCTGGGTCGGGGCTATGTCCAATTCGTATTATTCGGTCTGTCATTGATTTCGTAGTAGTAGTGTACCTTTATTTTGTTGCAACATAGATTGTCGCTATGCCGAACGTCAGTCTATACTGTTCGGTGGATGAAAAGCCCGCGCTCTGTAGCAAGTCGAGCATATACTTGCCGTCTGGAAATTCATTAATGGTTTTCGGGAGGTACTCGTACGCTTCGCGTTGTTTCGAGATGAACCCGCCGACTGCCGGTAATACCTTCAGCAGAAAAAACCTGTGCAGTTGTTTGACAGGGAAGACTGAAGGCTGTGAAAATTCAAGGATAACAGCAACTCCCCGGGTCCGCAGAACGCGGTGCATTTCACGCAACCCCAGCTCGAGGTCCGAAAAATTCCGGACTCCAAACGCCACCGTCACTGCATCAAACGAATTTTCGCTGAACTGTAAATCCTCGGCATCGCCAATCTGGAGCGTGATAAGATTATTCAATCCCCGTTGTTCAACCTTTGCTCTGCCGAGTTTGAGCATTTCCTCGGAAAGGTCTATGCCGATAATACGCTCCGGCTGAAGCCGTGCCGAACGAATTGCCAAATCGGCTGTGCCGGTGGCGACGTCAAGAATCTGCTTCGGATGATACGACCCGAGCACTCGCACGGTTTTCGCCCGCCAATAGACGTCTATACCTGAGCTGAGGACATGGTTAAGCAAGTCGTACCGGTATGCGACCCGGTCGAACAGTGAACGAACGTATGTTTTATCATACGAAGTTCTCTGCCGGTCGTCTTTCATGCCTGTGTCGTCAACGCTCAATTCAGCGGTCTCGGCTTCGGATTCGACATTGCGACGCTAATATACGTAACAGTGCGAATATTTCCAACCGGAAAAATCATCTCACGGTTTTTTTCCGACGCTAACAGAGAAAGTGAAAACAAGAAGAACTTCAGTTGAATTTCATTCCTCTTATCGTTACTTTTCCATTCACCATGCGATTCATTGCCCTTTTCCTGACCGTAATTTTGTTTCTCTCCTGTGAAGGTGGGCTTGCACCGCCACCTGTTGAGCCGGGATTCGGAGGGACGATAAGCTTTGCGGTTGGCACCTGGCCGTCGCCTGATAGCTTGGTGAATCTCTGGGTTGTCGCGTCGCAGGACTATCCTCTTGATTCCGTCACCGTGTTTGCCGGTATTTTTGCAAACCCGCCGCGTATCTACGTCTATCCGTCGCTTACAGCAAATTTACCTTTTGACGTTGATTCGGCACCATATACGTTTCTCCTTCCGCCGGGTGAATACAAATACATCGCTGTCATCCAGCGCTTCAAGGATGAAATAAACGCCGGCGCGTTGCGAGTCGTGGGGGTCTATAGCATGGCGTCAAATCCGTCGTTGCCGCAGTCTGTGACAATACATGATTTTGAATTTATCGAGCAGGTTAATATCTCTGTAAATTTTCACCAATTACCGCCCCAGCCGTTTTGAGAAATTCCACCAGCTATATCGTGCTGATGTTGCTCAGTACAACGATTGCCTTGTCGCAAGTTCCATACGGATCTCTTACCGGCAGAGTGCTTGATGCGGAGACGCAGGAGCCTCTCGTTGGCGCCAATGTCGTCTTGCGCGGCACCGTGTTAGGCAGAGTGACAAATGACGATGGTTCGTTCGCGTTTACTAATTTGCCTGTCGGTATTTACACGGTGGCGATCTCCATGGTGGGATATGAAACGTACACATCGAAAGCAATTCCAGTTACGCAAGCCCCGATGCAACGGCTGGAGGTCAGTCTAAAGTCTGTCGTCATTCAAACTGAGGCTGTTGTAGTGACGGCAAGCAGAAGGGAGCAGAGTTTACAGGAAGTGCCGGTTAGTGTTTCGCTGGTGACTGCTCAGAATATTGCCGAGCGTAATAATATTACGCTCGATGAAGCCTTGCGCTATGTGCCGGGCGTGAATGTGTTGCAGGACCAGATCAATGTCAGAGGGTCGAGTGGATATAGCAGGGGGGTTGGGAGTCGAGTGCTGATTCTGTTCGACGGGCTTCCGTATCTCACCGGCGATACGGGAGAAATTAGCTGGGAGACGATACCGATACATCACATTCAGAGAGTCGAAGTGGTCAAAGGAGCAGGGTCAGCGTTGTACGGCTCCAGCGCCTTGGGCGGCGTGATCAATATCATTACGAAAGACATCGGCGACCAGCCGCAAGCGCGTGTGCGCGTGTTTTCCAGCGTGTACGACCAGCCGCGACACGAACGCTGGCGATGGTACACCGGACTCCGGTTTAATTCCGGCGCGCTGTTCGATTACTCGGGGCGTTGGGATGCGTTGCAATATCAGTTGAGCGTCAATCGCACGGTTGATGAAAGCTATCGCGTGAATGACACCTACCACCGCTGGTCGTTTTTCACCAAACTCAAGTATGATTTTTCGCCGCATCAAAGTTTGATGGTCTTAGGAAATTATCTCAATCGCAAACATGATAATTTTATTTGGTGGAAAAATATATACGAAGCGACCCGTCCCGACGACAGCCAGCTCAATACGAGTGTGCCGACACAGCGCGGGAATCTCAACGTTGCGT
>DATCJD010000234.1:0-3038 GCA_036507435.1 Bacteroidota bacterium | reverse complement strand
ATGGACGTCGCGTATGCCGATATCAATGTTGATACAATTGAATTATTGCGTTGGCATGGCTGTCAAGTCGTGATTCCCCCCGTTCAAGTTTGCTGTGGCTCATTACAGGGACATAACGGCGATAGGGAAACGGCACGTGAACTGGCACGCATCAACATAGATGCATTCTCAAAATACAAACTAGATGCCATCATCATGAATTCCGCCGGTTGCGGCGCGTTCATGAAAGAATATGGGCACATATTTGAAAATGACTTTGCAATTTCTCAGGCCGCGCGAGATCTATCGGCAAAAGTGAAAGATATAACTGAATTCTTGGCTGAAATCGAATACCGCCCGGGTTCTTCTGCCTATGCTGGAAAACGCGTAACTTATCATGATGCGTGTCATCTTGTCCATACGCAAAAAATTAGCCGCCAGCCGCGGGAACTGATTCGCGCTGTGCGTGGAATTGACTTCGTAGAACTCCCTGAATCTACATGGTGCTGCGGAAGTGCTGGGATATACAACATTACGCACTATAACGACTCGATGAAACTGTTAAAGCGCAAGCTGGATCACATTCGACACATAAAGCCGGACATGATTGTAACGGGTAATCCGGGTTGTCTGGCTCAAATACAATATGGTCTTGAAAAAGAGGGAATTGAAGTCGAACTTGTGCACACGGCAACGTTCCTCAGGAGAGCCTGTGAAGAGTAAAAAACTTCGTGCATACTTATCGGGCGGAATGGAATACGCTAAGAACGAAGGAGTGGATTGGCGAAAAGAATTACAAGTATGGATTGAATCGAACTTGGGACATACAGTCTTCAATCCAAACGAACAAAGCAAAGTTTTTTTGGCTCGAACACTTCCTAAGGGCAATTTCAGGAAGCTAAAATCGGCCGATATAAAGCGTTACATTAAAATTGTCGCAAAGATTGTAGAGTTTGATTCACGCGAAATAGCTCAAAAATCGGACTATGTTGTCTGCTATTGGAATCGAAGCGCCCAACTGGGAGCAGGGACGAAAGGGGAGTTAACGATAGCTAAATTTTTTGGAAAGCCTGTGTACATGGTAACAATAATGCAACATGCGAACATTCCCGGCTGGGTATTAGGGTGTACAACGAAAATATTTTCTTCGTTTTCATCTTTAACTAAATTCCTTAAGAAAAACTATAAATCATAATCAAATAGATAGATACACACTTTTATCAAAGGAGGTTCGAATGTTTAAATCCTTGATAGTATTTATTGTGTTTGCCTCAGCACTCGGAATGGCGCAAACCGTTCGGTATATTCCTAAACACGACGAGCTGAGATACACCTTTGGCGGCCACCCGCCGGTCATGACTCTCAAGCCAGGCACAATTTTGGAAACCTGGACGGAAGATTGTTATGACGGGGCGGTCAAAAAGCCAACGGATATCCCGTCAGTCGTTGCTCCCATCGGACGAGACAATCCCCAAACAGGTCCGTTTTATATTGAAGGCGCCCAACCGGGAGATATTCTTGCCGTTCATATTATTGACCTACAGCCGACGCGCGATTATGCCATTAGTTCACACTACCCCGGATTCGGATCTCTGACCGGCACGGAATATACGGCATTGTTGACACCCAACCTTCCTGAGAAAGTCTGGTGGTACACTGTTGATAAACAAAGGGGGACGGTGAGCACGATGGTTGGAAAGCACAAGCTTGAGATTCCTATGACGCCGTTTTTCGGAGGCATTGGCGTCGCGCCACAGCGCGGCGAATCACGTTGGACTGTCACTCCCGAAGCATTCGGCGGTAACATGGATTACTGGCACATTAGAAAAGGGTCGACTGTTTATCTTCCAGTCAATGTAGAGGGCGCGCTCTTACAGTTTGGTGATGGTCACTTAGCCCAGGGTGAAGGAGAGATAATTGGGACGGCAGTAGAATCAGCTTTGAACGTGAAACTAAAAGTTGACCTCATCAAAGGACGGTCTATTCCTTGGCCCAGGGTTGAAACGGATGAATATCTTATGAGTACGGGAAGCTACCGTCCGTTGGAGGACGCCTTTCGGATCGCGTACAAAGAACTCGTAACGTGGCTCGTCGATGATTACGGGATGGATATGATGGATGCCTACCAATTGTGCTCACAAGTTGGTGAGGTGGATGTAGCACAGGTCGTCGACCCGAACTACACTGTCGTAGCCAAAGTCGCTAAGAAATATTTGCCCACTGGGAAGGCGTTCGGAGGGAAACATCAAATGATGAAATCTAATTAACGGTTATATACTGAAGGAGACTCAAATGCACATTACCATGAAGCGACGCGATTTTTTGAAGTCCGCGACTGCTATAGGAGTAACCGCAGTTGCGGGGAATTCTCTCTCCGGAACTGCAACAGCATCTCCGCTTGTTCAGCAGACCATTAAGCCTGTCGTCATTTCGAGTAGCAATGGAATGCAAGCTACTGCGAGAGCGATGGACATGATCAAGCAAGGCGCTGATACTCTTGACGCCGTCGTCGCAGGTGTTAACATTGTGGAAGATGACCCAGATGATAATTCTGTCGGCTATGGCGGCTTACCGAACGAGGAAGGAGTAGTCGAACTCGATTCGTCAGTTATGCACGGTCCTACGGGCCGCGGTGGGGCAGTTGCATCCATCAGGAATATCAAGAATCCTTCAAAAGTGGCAAAATTAGTCATGGAGCGAACCGACCACGTACTGCTTGTCGGCGAGGGCGCGTTGCGTTTCGCCAGAGCACACGGATTCAAGGAAGAAAATCTCTTAACGGAAGAATCGCGTGCGGCTTGGCTTACGTGGAAAGAAACGATGAGCACAGAGGATGACTGGCTTCCTCCTAACGATATAGAATCTAAAGATATTGGAGAAGGAATCAAATCAGCAATTCGTAATACGGGCACAATCAATTGCAATGCGGTTGACATGAAGGGAAATATTTCCGGCGTTACCACCACGAGCGGATTAGCGTGGAAAATTCCCGGACGCGTCGGTGATTCTCCCATTCTCGGCGCCGGCTTGTATGTGGACAACGAAATCGGAGCGGCTGG
>DATCJD010000233.1:0-9030 GCA_036507435.1 Bacteroidota bacterium | reverse complement strand
TAAATATTGAAATACATTCTGAATTTTCATCGGCACATCGCCTACACCGTCCCCATCGAGGTCATAACCGTTGTACGAACTCCAGTAATTTCCGCGACGCTCCGGGTTCCAGGATGACTCGGTATATTTCCCCACGATACTCAGCAAGTTCAAGTTGTCGATGAAATTGTTTTCGGAAAAATTGTTCCTGCTCGAATTTTGGAACATCTGTAGTGCGATGTCGTTCTGAGCGATGATATTTCGATAAAACCTGTTGCTTAATGAAGACTCTAAGAACAGACCCACAGCATTGTCTACGATAACATTGGAATCAGCCGTAACATTCTGGCAGTCCTGAAACAGCAAGCCGTACGATGCGAACCCGCGATGGCGCGCAAAGACATTATGGCGAAAATCAATCTGCCGCGAATACATAATTGCCGCTCCCGCGATGTTATCGGTAAAACGATTGTAAAAAAAACGGTTAGAATCGGCATACATGTAATGTAGGCCGTAACGGACATTTGAAACATCGCTGTATTGAATTAGCGTATGATTTGCATATTGGATGTAAAACCCGTCACGGGCAAACGACACGGTATTGCCGTCAAAAACATTGTAATGCGAATCCCAAATATGGATTCCACTTCCCCGTTGACCATAGTCGATATCTTTTCTTCCGACGATAACATTATTGCGTACGTCGTTCCAATCGGCCTGAAGAAGGTAGATTCCAAACAGGATGTCTCGTAGCGTATTATTCTGCAATCGGTTATGATTCGACTTTACCAATATTCCCGCATCCTCTGCCATCAGGTCATTCCCGCTGCGTTCTATGAGAAAGCCGGAGATCTCGCACGAGTCCGCAGTAATAACGAAACAGCTTCCTGTCCCATCGCCGCGGATTACCGGTTCCCCTACGCCGCGCACAACGAGCTTTTTATCGAGCAACAGATTACCCTCATACAATCCGCTAGTAACTGTTATTGTGTCACCCGGCTGAGCATTTGTAACCCGTTGCTGTAAAATATTCTGCTGTGCAAACAACATGTGCGCAAATGTTAGGAGGAAAATCAGCATTACTATATGAGTATTTTGAGTCATCAGAATTTAACAATGATGAACAACAGCGCAAAAGTAATCGAGTGGCCTAGTAGCAAGAATCCGAGTCGCTTAAATTGAACATCACTGGAAAGCCTTAACGTTCCGTACACTGCATGAACCACCATCGGTAAAAATACAACAGCCATCAATAGTGGAGTGTACTGGAAAATCGCCAAGAGCATAACAATTGTGAAGACGGCAACATGATATAGTATGTTAAGCTTACCAAGTTGAAAGCGCACCCTGGGTGAAAGTACTTCGCTCTTTAAACCTCTTGCCGCTATTTTCATGTGCACGTAGAACACGCTGCTGCAGAAGAAGAGTGAGTTCAACAACCAGAGCATGATTGCCGTAGCATCAAGTCGGCCTGTCGTAACATAATACGCGCCAGGCGCCGTCAAAGTTAAGCCGAGCACGGCAACTAGGTCGCTCGCAATAGTTTTTCCGGAAGCTCTCGTCAGCACAAAATTCACCGCAAAGGAAACAGCCCCAAACATACCGATAACGAGCAGAAACCAATATCCACCCAGAAGAAGCCACACAAGGCAAATAAAAGTTATACTTGCATAAACTGGAAGCCAAAATTTAGATGCAGTAAGCTTTCCATCATTGTATCCGTTTCTGAACCGTACACGGAGAAGTATTTGCGCCGGTACATAACTAAGAAAGGCACCGAGAGCGGCGAGCACAAAGAGTATCAGCTCAATGGAAACGATATTCGTCGCGCTTGCAGCGACTATGATAGGCACAAGCAGTACCGCCCACGCGCCATGTTCTCTCGTTATAATCGGCCGAGGGATTTTCATTGCGCCATATAATCCTTTTTCGACTGGTGTTCATTCAGCCATGTTTTACGCGAGAACCATATCGCGCCCAGAAAAAGCAGTGGCACAACCGCCATTAAATAAGATCCAACTGCAGGAAAACTATAGACTTCAAAATTCGCCATAGTCTGGTGGCCGAATAACGGCGGTGTAAACGGAGGCACTTTCACAGCTGCAGTTGGGTCAAGGTCATGCCCGTACACATACAGCTTGTGATAAAAACTCCACAGCGAAAAAAGTCCGAAGTACGTAAAAAGGACGAACAGGTCAACCAACTTCGACATTTTCCCCAGCACAATTACTCGCAGTGCAAGCAGAACTACTCCGCCGATGACAAACGGAATCCACTTGAACTCCGTAAAATCGACTTCCAGCAGGGGCCTCATACCGATGTAGTGGTTGAGCGAGTTGATTTCCTTGAGGTCATCGCGGTTAGGCGATTTGGCGCCTTCGAGCTTGTACGAATAAATCTCCAGCTTCAACCCTTCCGGGAATTGATTGGAATACATCGTCATGTTCCAGAGAGGGAAAAAATACGTGGGGATCAAGAGCAACGCCGCGAGCATGACAATGAACCGGCTTCGGAGGTCAATCGGCATGTCAAAAAATGTCGTTGCTTTCTCTAAATATCGTTGCATAATCATTCATCCTTTCCCAGCCGGCCTCCCCGGAGTCTCCGCGTGCCGGGGGGAGTTGGCACACGGAGACAAGCAGGAGTGTCGGGGAGCTATTATGGCTTCACGAGCAAATAGCCCTGCATCTCCTGGTGCAATGCCGAACAGAAATTTGTGCAGTAGAACGGGAACACACCGGCTTTATTTGCCACGAACTCAATCACTTTCGTTTCCCCGGGGTCGGCAACGACATTAATGTTGTATTCATTCAAGCCGAATCCGTGCAGTTCGTCCGTTGTTTGTTCGATGTTAGTCAGGTAGATAGTAACCTTATCGCCCTTGTTGACTTCGATCTTCCACGGCTCAAAGCTTGACCGAACAGCGATCATGTATACCTCAACATTCTTTCCGTTCCGGACGATTTTTGCGTCTTTGATGTCCCAAATCGCTTTCGGATGTTTATTTTCTTCCTTTGGGTATACTTCGATCGGGTTGAGCTTGTCCGCTTTGATGATTTGGGCATAGTGAGGCTCAGGTTCCGTAAACGCATCGTACAGGAGCGCCATCTTTTCGCCGCTAATGTCGATGAGCTGAGACGACTCAGGCTGTGAAGGGCCGACATTCAGATGCCGTCCGTGAGAGAGTTTATTTAGAGCGATTAGATATTTTCCATCCGGACTCTTGGTGTCGCCTTCTGCCGCCGCTAGATGACCGATATTGTACGACACAGGAATCTTATCCAGCATTTCCCATGTACCGAGCTTCCATTTCGCAATTGCGCTTTCAACAAAGAGCGATGTGTACGCATTCCCCTGGTCGTCAAACTGTGTATGCAATGGACCAAGACCGACGTTCACTTCCGCATCTTTGATACTGTCATAATTCAACACAGGAATACCATCTTCATTACCGGTGAAATCCTTTTTTTGAATCGCTGTGAGCATCTTCTCAAAATTAAACACCGTCGTAATACTTGCAAGCTTACCGCTGGCAATGATGTACTTTCCATCTGGGCTGACATCCACTCCGTGTGGTGATTTTCCTGCCGGCAGCAAATACACAACGCCCTCTACATCCTTCGGGTCGATCACCTTTGCACCACCGATATTCTTGAACTTTCCGTCCTTAATGACTTGCTCGGCATTCTTCCAATTAACCGCAATGACATAATCTCGGTCTTTTTGCGAGGCAGTGACTTCAAGTTTTCCTGTTGCTCGCTCGGAGTTGTAGCAAGTCCAAAATCCCCAGTCGGCGCTGGGACCTTTACCGGCATCGCCCAAGTCATAGTTGAATGGCGGCATCATGATTTCCCACCCGAGCGTCATCGTGCCGGTTTTGGAATCAACAGCAATTCCCGCCACTACGCCCTTGAACTTCGTTGCGTAGTCTTCAATACTTTCATATGTCCCGCGCGGAAGTGGAATCGAAAAGCGCGACCCTGCCAAGACATACTCAGTATTTTCAGTAACAAAGGAAGAGCAATGGTTGCCCGAGACGTTCGGGATGGGACCGAAGATTTGCTTCGTTTTAAAATCCCGTAGGTCGATACGCGCCATGCGGTTGTTCGCATTGTCTGAGATAAAGAGCCAACGTCCGTCGTAATCGCCGTTCGTTTCGCTGATAGACGGATGGTGCGCATCACCCCATGTGAATCCGCCTAACATCTCCTTGCTTTCTTTGTCAAATCCATACCCCGTTGCGGGATAAGGCGAGTACACCGGGATTGTCGAAATGTGACGCATCGAGGGGATACCGTACACATACACTTGACCAGAATGCCCTCCCGATTTAAAAACGTAATACTCATCAAGGTCGCCCGGCTGTACGTACGATTTCAAAGCGGCTTCCTGCACATCCGACCGAGTGCCGGTTCTACCTTTCTCCGGACCGCCACAACCTATCATGATCGTTCCGAGAAGCACGATGAGAAGCAGAACGCTTCCGAGTACCATTAATTGTTTTTTCATCTGTTTAATCCTTCCTGTTGGTTATTGAGCATTCTACATATAGGATTTTTTTTAGAACCGCGTTATTTTCCCTGCAGTATCGTGCTAACGAGCTCTCGGATTGTGGGAATATGACCGTTCGAATACAATGGATCGTCCGCAAAACGATAGGCAATCGCGCCTGCGAACATGAGGTTATGTTCAATGTCGATCCCCTGAATGACCCGTTGCAACGTTTTGAGAATACAGTAACTTCGCGGGTCCGGCGAAACACCGGTGACAAACCTATTCGCTTTGTTATCGAGCCAACTGCTGAAGCGACACGCGGCAAGACATCCACTGCACTCGGATTGATCCTTTTGAATGTCTCGCGCCTTATCCTTTGTTACATACATCAGCGTTGAGTCTGGGGTGGTCAACCCCACGTCGAATCCTTCGTGGATCCAAACGGCAGCTTTTGATTTGTTTTCCGGCTTGACATACACAGTCTGTCCTCCAAATCCAACCGATGCCGGTTCTGTATACTCGCCCTCGAACGTGGTGTTGTAGGCAATCTGACGTTGTGAGCGCTCGATGATTTCAGTGAGAAAACTGTTTTTTACCGCCGAGGAATAAAAATTGGTCGGACTAAATTTATTGAGAATGATGTCCCCCTTTCGGAGTTGTAGGAGTTTTCTCTTCCATTCATTCGAAATGGGACTTTCTTGTGACAAGAGGGTGCGCGTTCCGAGTTGAAATGCTATTGGCCCCACTTCGTCATTATCAATCCAGTCGTCGTACTCCTTGAGATTCCAAACACCGCCTGCCATCACAATCGGAATTTTCCCTAGCCCAACCTTTTTCATGAAACGCCTAAGTTCTACAACGCGTGGGTAGGGGTCTTCAGGAACTTCTGGATTCTCTTTGTTTGAGATCCCATTGTGTCCACCCGCTCTCCACGGATCCTCATAAACAACACCGCCGAGCAGCTCTGACACACGATGATACCCTCGAAGCCATAGAATACTAAACGCTCGCATCGATGAGATAATGGGATAGAAGAAGACCCGATATCGCTCTGCTATGTCTGCGAGCCTGTAGGGCATGCCGGCACCACAGGTTACACCATGTACCATTCCTTTTGCTGAGGCCAAAACCCCCTCGATCATCCGTTCTGCGCCCGCAAGCCCCCAAAGAATATTCATGTGGATTCTGCCGTTGCCGGCAGAAACGTCGTATGCAATCTTCGCCTGCTCGACACTTTCTTTAATTCCTTCACTGATAAGGCGCTCACTTCGTTCTTGTCGAGTCATAGCTCGCTGGTTTGCAGACCGTTCATCAGCATTTTCATAATATAGTTGAGGGTACACTGCCGAAAATGTTCCTACAGCTCCTGCCGCAGCAAACGCCCCCGCAGTCTGTCCATTACTAACACCAACACCTTTTCCACCTTCGATGATGGGATAAACAGCCGTGCCGGAAAGTTGTATTTTTTTTATTTGCTTCAACCTCGCGTCCTTTCAGTCCGATACTTCTCGTTACTTACCTTGACCTTGTTGTTATCTTCTTAGTTTTTAATTCTTTTTGCTTCAACTCATACGCGAGACGGAGCTTCTCAATGGCTTCCTTTCGCTCTTCTTCGGTCAACGTAATCATTGTGGAGAGCACCACTTCCATCGTACCCGTCGGCCGGGCAAGGAAATCATCCAGCGTTCTGCCGAAGCGTGACTGTACATCCTCAACCGCAAGTGAGAGATCGGGTCCAATCTGAGCTGCAGCATCGATACCGAGAGTCGAAACTGAATGGCAGACGAAGCAGTTCTTCTTTACAAAAAAGGCTCCCGGCCCCTTCAGCATTCGTTCTTCTTTTTCTGTTTCTTCTTTCGTAGGAATATCTCGATAATTGTGCCCGGGGATATAGTCAATCGGAATGTTGTTCTTCTTCCAGCTCATCACCAGCATGGCAAGTGCCTGCGCATCGGCGCTGGCAAAGTTGAAATTTGGCATGACTGATTCCGGCACGAGCTCTTTCGGATTCTTCATGTGTGCAACTTGCCAACTGAATTCTGAGTTAAACCCTTTAATACGTTCATAGTTAAATTGCTCTGGGGATTTGTCGCCTTCTCGCATCAGATCGGGTCCAACGGTGCCGCCCCGTCCGTTGATGACATGACAGGCCCGGCAGCCTTTTTCGTTCACCAGTTGCTTTGCGCGATTGATGTACGACACTCCTTTCGTCTCTTTTTCGTAGCGATGGCAGGTATTGCAATTCATTTGCATCAACGCTTTTTTATCGCTCATCACGTAGAACTCACCAAGCTCTCGACCAAGCAGCGGTTCTTCCCAGTGCTCCACGAATCCGTGCGCCGCTTGCATGTCCGTGGCGTACCCTTGCCCTGAATGACATGTCGTACAACCGTATGTTGCGATTGGGTGCTTCTCGAGAATTCCGCTCGGGTGTGTCCTGAACGGCTGCGGGGCACTCTCAAGACCTTTCCACTCAATTCCCTGGTGACAGGTGATACAGCGGTCGGCAACATTCAACTCTTCAACGTACGTTTGCTGTAGACCAGCTGGAATACCGGCAACTCGTTCGGGTCCGAACTTTTCATTCACAATGTCGCGGAACTCCGATTGGTACGATTGCCATTCCGGGGTGAAGTAATCATAAAAGCCATAGCCAGTTACGAGAAAGAGAATAATTCCGACAACACTCAGAAAGAGTTTATCTCGTTTGACAAAACCAAGTTTTTTATTGTTTGTTTTGTGGTCCATTGTATTTTTTAAAAAAAATGAAAGTTTTCTCAGATCACATATAGCAAATCTAAAACTTGACTGGCAACGAAGGCCACTGCTCCCACGGCCAGTAAAAATTCCAGTATGGCCCACGAAGGAACGTGCCGATAAACGTAAACAGAAGAATAATCAGACAGATAGCGATGAACACCATATTCTGCCGCTTGCGTTCCGGCGCAAACCATACGCCAACAGCGTTAATACCTGAGCGATCACGGTACGGCCACCAGATTGCCAGAGCCATCAGCACACCGGGAAGTAAGATTCCACCGATAAACGCTCCGTTGATGGTAAACGAGCCGATTGTCACCGTCGTAACCGTCACAATCTCCTGCAGCCAGAGGAAATACCAAGGCGCTTTTGCAGGATTTGGCGTAACCGTGGGATTCGCCGGAGCTTCCAGCGGTGCGGGAAAGATAAATGACAGCACGAGAACGAGAATTACTGTCGCTAACGCGACAAACCAAATCCGCCGTATTAGATGCGGTGTGGATGGAACAGAATTTCGTTCTTCGTCCACCATCGTATTCTGAACGTGGACGCTTGTGCCGTTGGTGATGCCGAGCAACGAGTATGTTTTTGATTTGACGGGAGCGATCTTTTCAGGCTGTTGCTGTGACGCATCGCGATCTGCAACGGCGAGTCCGCCATCTTTCCGCACACGCCACATGTGCCACGAAAAGAGAAACAGTACGACTAGCGGCAGGAAGAAAACATGCAGAACGTAAAATCGGATGAGAGCGTTCTGGTCAATGGTGCTCCCACCCAGTAAAAACGAGCGAATCGTTTCGCCGACGACCGGCGCGGAGCTGGCAATGTTCGTGCCTACGGTGATCGCCCAGTACGCAAGTTGGTCCCACGGTAACAGGTATCCAGTGAACGAAAGTAACAACGTAACGACAAACAGGACGAGTCCAATGACCCAATTCAACGGGCGATTGGAACCAACCGCACTGCCATTCTTGTAGGCACCTGTTAGAAACACCCGCACCATATGGAGAAATACGACTGCCACCATCAAATGTGCCGAGATGCGGTGCATTGCGCGCAGTAGCCAGCCGAACGATACGACGAACTCGATATCTTTCACCGATGAATACGCTCTCTCAACAGAAGGCACATACAAAAACATGAGAATGACTCCGGTGATGCACAGGATCGCGAACAACACAAACGACATCGTTCCCAACCAGAAAGAGTAACTCCAGGAAAGACTCTCTTTGCTGATTTTGTTCGGGAACCAGTGCAACAGAAGATTTTTGACGATCGCGTCGCCCGATTCCTTTTCACTCCCCGGCTTCCACGTCCAGATGAGTTTCTCGTAGACTTTTTTAGTTGATTCAACGAGTTGCATGCGTTGCTCCAATTCTCGTATGCTAAATTACACCGTTAGGCGAAAATTCTGTTCAACTTCCTCGCTCAAATCGACAATGAGTTGCCCGTCGTCCGGGGAAAGAACAACTTTATACCAGTGCAACGGACTCGGCGCTGGGCCTGCGAAGTTTGTCCCATCTGCGTAAAACTTTGAGCCGTGGCAAGGACAGTGGAATTCAAAATTGACCGTTTTCATCTCTTCGCCCACTTCGACTTGCTTGGGCTGATTGAGTTTTGTGTATTTCACGGTACAACCAAGATGCGTGCATGCTCCGGAGATTGCGTAGTACGATTTGCCTTCCTTGAACACATAGAGCCGTTGGTCCTCTAGAAATGTCACACCTTCAGCCAACGAAGACGGCGGACCGATTTTAAACCGGCGCGGCTGTTCGTACAAAACATTCGGTACAAGGG
>DATCJD010000232.1:0-3888 GCA_036507435.1 Bacteroidota bacterium | reverse complement strand
ACTTCTGCCGGCTTGTTGGTGGTTTCACGAATGAACACCAGAATTTTCCCATCCGAAGACAACCTCAAAGAATGGTCGTACCCCTCATTCAGAATCGGTTCAATCTTTTTTGTGTTCACGGTAACCTTGATAGCGGATTCCCATCCTTTATCCGCCGCGTTAAATATCAATGCCTTTGAATCCGGAGTCCACAGTACTTCATTCACACTATAATCGGAACCCTCTGTAAGGGTGATACGTTTGCCCGTGCTACGCTCGTACAAGACAAGATAGTTTCGGTCTGCTTCAAATCCCGGACGTTTCATAGCGCGATACGCAATGTATTTCCCGTCCGGCGAATATAACGGTTGCGTATCGTTTGCAGGATTATCCGAGATATTTTTCGGCTCTCCGCCTTCGAGAGGAACAACGTAGAGTTCATTGTTTGTACTAATGGCGACCATCGTATCCGGGTTGCGGGTGAAGGCGATTTCCTTCGAATCGGGAGAAAACGCAAAATCCCAATTTCCGCCAAGGTCGATTGGAGGAGTATCGAAGTCGCCCGGCGTTACATCTTTTGTTGTGCCGCCGGAAGTCGGGAGAATAAACAGATGACTGCGTTTGCCGTCCTTCCAGGAATTCCAGACGCGATACGGCAAGCGTTCGAAGATTTTCGCCTTGACTTTACTCTGCTCCGCCGCTTCTTCTCTCTGCTTATTGCAATCATCGGTTGGGCAATCGGGATACACATCCGAGCTGAAGGCAAACCATTTACCGTCCGGTGACACCACCAAGCCCGACGCACCGGTGGAGATAGACGAGATTTTGCGCGCTTCGCCCCCTGCAATCGGAACGACCCAAATCTGTGCTCCGCCTTCGCGTGTGGAAATAAATGCTATGGATGTACCGTCCGGCATCCAACGCGGACTGTTGTTCGCGCCCTTAGCCGAAGTCAGTTGACGCACCTCCCCGCCATTCGTCGGCACAAGGTAGATATTACTGTTCGTACGATTTTCCGTTTTGTTGTGGTAGGTCACTACGAACGCGACGGTTTTTCCATCCCGCGAAATCTGTGGGTCGCCCACACGGCCCATTCCGATCAAATCATCAAACGTGATTGGACGCTGTGTCTGAGCGGTAACTGTAATCGTCACGCACACCGTCACAAGAACTATAAGAATGGTTTTCATGGGATACCTCGAATGAAGTGTTATTGAATCACGACCGTATCTTTAACATGGAGCAGTATAAGTAAGAATATTGACGAAATTCCTTTGAACTCTGCTGACAAGAGCAACGGTAACTCGCGTGGTTGGTCGACAATGAAAAGATGCCCGACAGACGAAACATATTGCATATTGCGGACATCTTACCCACCGATGCAAGTAACAACTGTTGGACTTTACTCACACGGGCGCGAGGAAAGGATAACGCAGAGGAATGATTAACCGTTTTCTTGGTATAGTTCGGTACGAATGATAGACTTAAAACGATCCGGCATGCTCTCAAAAGCATGGTCCCAGCAAAGAGTATTGGAAAGAAACCAGCTCGCCAGGGTTTTACCGTCATCACTTCTCCAGCGGTCCCAATACCCGTCGCTCGGACGTTCAATTTTCCAGAAAATATTCCTGCCGCATTTTGAGCAGGCACCCGATTTGACTAAACTCATGGAAGTATCCTTCCCAAAAATTGATACTATGGAAAAATCCCAAGTTCCATATACGAAACCGCAACTTTATTAATAGCGTTAATAAATGCCGCTGTGCGCAAGTCGGGGATTTTTACGTCGTTTTTCCACACGACGCGAATTTCATTGTAGGCATTGACCATGGTCTCTTCCAAACCGGAGTTCACCAGGTCAATCTCATCCGCGCCATGCGCAATGGACTTACGCTCGGCATCTGTAAACGCTTTTCCGCTCGCCGTTTCAACGGCGCGAAGCATCTTTTCGAACGCGGTCTCCTCGAATCGTTTCCCCATTCTCCCGAACCGCACGTGGGAGAGGTTCTTGAGCCACTCAAAGTACGAAACCGTCACACCCCCGGCATTGAGGTACATATCCGGAATAACCATGATGTTCCGCTCGCGGAAAATCGCATCCGCGGCGGTGGTGGTAGGACCGTTGGCGCCCTCGGCAATAATTTTTGCTTTGATTCTCCCGGCATTATTTTCAGTAATTTGATTTTCGAGCGCGGCTGGGAGTAAGATGTCGCATTCCTGTTCCAGTCCCTCTTCGCGTTTCAGAATGCTTTTCGCCCCCGGAAAATCAAGCAATGTTCCTTTTTCTTTTCGATACTGAACGACCGCATCGAGGTCAAGACCGTTCGGATTGTAAATGGCGCCCTCGTATTCCACGAACCCGACCAAGACAGCTCCTCCCTCCTGGCAAAACTTTGCGGCATAAAAACCAACATTACCCAAACCCTGCACGATGATTTTCTTGCCTGCAAGGCCCTTCGACAGACCGAGTTTCTTCATATCTTCAGTCTGGTTGCAAACTTCACGAAGTCCAAAAAAAACGCCGCGTCCCGTAGCTTCCTTTCTTCCACGGATGCCGCCTTGCGACACGGGCTTTCCTGTCACACAAGCAAGGGCATCAATCTGACCGGAATTAAACGCGGAGTATGTATCGGCGATCCATGCCATTTCCCGCGGACCTGTTCCGTAGTCGGGAGCGGGAACATCAATACCGGGCCCGATGAAGTTCTTGCGAATTAATTCTGCCGTGTACCGGCGGGTGATCTGTTCCAGTTGCACGACCGAATATTTTTTAGGGTTAATTTTGATTGCGCCCTTTGCTCCGCCAAACGGGACGTCTACGAGTGCGCACTTGTATGTCATAAGTGCGGCAAGAGCCATGACTTCATCTTCGTTGACCTCTTCGGCATACCGGATACCACCCTTGACCGGCAGTTTATGATGACTATGTTCGGCACGCCAGCCGGAGACCACTTCATATCCTTGTTCAGTCCTGATGGGAAACTGAAATGCATACACACTATTACACGCCTTGATTTGATCGAGAAGCCCGCTTGGGTAGTTTGTAAATCGAGCCGCTGTATCGAAACTGACCAAAACATTTTCAAAAAAGCTCAGCCGATGTTTGGGAGATGACATCTGATTTCCTATTCTGATGGAGAATGAGCGAGGTAATATTCCGCCTTTTTACAGAAAGAAGCAAGAGCCCACAGTCTTTAAGCTTAATAGCCTAATTGTAGGCAATCTTCATGCAAGATAATGGCTATAATACACTTTTTCTTTCTCATATTGACTTTGATAAAAGGCTCTGCAGTTAAAATTATTTATCTCAAAGCTAAAAACCCAGAACGAAGCACCGCTTCTCTACTTTTTTAAAAATGCTGAATATTATTGACGACATGACCGGCTCGGCTTTCATCCAATAAAAAAAAATCGCCAGTCGCACTCACTAACTACTTCGAGGGACTGGCGATAAGGGGAAAACATACAGAACACCGTAGGGGCACGTTGTGACATGCCCCTACGAAGAACACATTACTTCAACAGCACCACCTTGCGAATCGATGAGAACGATTGGTCGGAGTTGACGCCAACAGCCTTCATCCGCACAATGTAGGTGCCGCTCGCAAAGCCGTCTGCAAGCCAAACGGTCTCAAATGTGCCCGCGCGTATTTCCGAATTCACCAACTCTGCAACTTGAACGCCAAGCAGGTTATACACCACAACGCTCACGTTGCTTTCTTCCGGCACGCCGAATCGTATCTTCGTCGAAGGGTTGAAGGGGTTCGGGTAGTTCTGGAAGAGCTGGAACTCCGTCGGGATCACTTCTAAGGAAGTCACCGAGGTCGGACCGCCGCCGCCAATCGCACTGGCAGTGAAGGTGATCGGGCTGTTCTGCAAACTGCCGGATGTGACAAGAACAGTATAGAC
>DATCJD010000231.1:0-2841 GCA_036507435.1 Bacteroidota bacterium | reverse complement strand
TTTATCGCGATAGACTTTCATTTTGAGCGTGTCGCCTGCGCGCGCATCGACAAGAGCGCCGATGAGGTCCTGTTCTGCATTGACCTTTGTGTCGTTGGCTTCGAGAATAATATCGCCCACCTTTATTCCGGATTTTTCCGCAGGACTATTCGCGGCAACATCACTGACGATAATACCTTCCACTTTCGTCAATCCAAAGTACCGCGCCACGCGGGCGTCAACCGATTGCGATTCAAAGCCCGTCCAGAAATCCCGCGTCACTTTGCCCTTTGCCCGCAGCTCGGCGACGACTTTTTTCACTTTGTTGATTGGAATAGCAAACCCGTAGCCGACGAATGTATCGGTTCTGCCGCCGGAATAAATGAGCGTGTTCATGCCGATGACTTCGCCCGCGCTGTTCACAAGCGGACCGCCGCTGTTACCGCTGTTAATCGCCGCGTCGGTTTCCATCATATCTTTGTAAATGCGGTTATCGGACCTGCCTAAGTTCATGCCCGTCGAGCTGATAACGCCGACTGTCACCGTCGGTTTATCGTTAATCTCAAATAACCCGAACGGGTTCCCAAGCGCGATTGCCCACTCACCGATAAGAATCTCATCAGAATTCCCTAGCGTTACGGAAGGCAGGTTTTTCGCATCGACTTTCAGGAGGCAAATATCCGTCAGTTGGTCTGTCCCGACGATTTCGGCTTTTAATTTTTGGCCGTTTGTAAACGTGACGGTAATTTCTGTTGCGTTGCCGGCGACGTGGTCGTTCGTGACAATATAGCCGTCCGGAGAAATAATAAATCCGGAGCCAAGACCTTTGACTTGCTGTTGCTGTGTGCGGTCGCCGAAAAATCGTCTAAAGAGCGGGTCGTTAAACGCATCGAAGAATGGGTCGCGGAACTGCCGCATTTCAATAACGTTGATACCAACTACTGCCGGGCTGATCGCCGCGACAGCACGCGTAATGGCGTTTTGGCGCGAATTGTTGATCGCGTCCTGCACCTTCGAGGGAGAATCTTCCTTCTCGTACGCGGCTTGCTGGATGCCGGGGAATTCCTCCACCGCCTCCGTTATTGGCTGAGCGGCTTGCGACGGCTTAATGGCATAGCCAATACCTACCCCGGCAAGCAACGGGATGAACAGAATCACAAGTAGTTTTGCAATGGTCTTCGACATATCAATACCTCACAGTTATTCTTTTCTCAGGAAGCCGCGAAGAACGTCAACATGGCTTATGAAGAGTACTACGCTTATCACCCATGCAAAGATGCGGTAGTCTTCAACACTTATTTGCGAAACCATGAAGACATCCAGCCAGAAAGGCGGAAACACCCACAAAGCAAGAGGCGTAAACAGTGTCGAAAAAACATTCGCCGTTACAATATCTTTTTTCCACCGATTGAACAAGAGCCACGACAGACACCAGACAATCGTATAGCTAATCCCGATGCCGAACCATGCCCCTGCCGTCGTCGCAAGTCCCCTGCCGCCCCTCCCTTTCAGCCAAAACGAAAACATATGCCCGATAATGGCTCCACTCATTCCCACGGCGCCAACCCAAAACGGTTCATCGAACAAATACAGTGCGAGCCATACAACAACAAATCCCTTCAGCCCGTCGAGCAAACCTACAAAGATTCCCAGAAACTTCGACCTCGTGACATTGAAGGTATTGAACGCCCCGACCTTGCCGCTCCCGGCTTCCTGAATGTCGATACCCGACTTCCGCTTTACAACAAGAAAGGCGGTTGGAATACTTCCAATCAAATATCCGGCAAGAAAACTAATGAGATAATGAAGCACCGATTGAGCGTTCTTTGCGAAATCCTGCCGTTGTCAGGCGGGACTGAGGGTGTTTTTCGACTAGCGGGAATTTACACTATTATATTAAATGTACCGAAAAAAGGAGGGAGAATCAAGGCAGGGTTATTCACCCTTCGCGCCCCGCGTCATCAAGTCTCGCGTTGCCTGGCGGGCATCTTTGCCTTCGAAGAGCACGCGGTGGACTTCAGTAATAATCGGGAGTTCGACTTTGAATTTCTTTTCCAATTCGAGCGCGGATTTTGCCGTCGCGACGCCTTCAGCCACCATCACCATTTCTTTCAACACATCGTTAAGTTTTCTTCCCTTCCCTACTTGTTCGCCGACATAGCGATTTCTGCTGTGGCGGCTCATGCATGTCACGATTAAGTCGCCGACGCCGGAGAGTCCGGCAAACGTGCGCGGCTGCGCGCCAAGTTTTACGCCGAGTCGGGTAATTTCATAGATGCCGCGCGTCATAATGGCAGCTTTGGTATTGTCTCCGAAGCCCGCGCCGTCGCTGATCCCTGCCGCAACCGCGATAACGTTCTTCAGCGCGCCGCCAAGCTCCACGCCGCGAATATCGTCGTTGAGGTACACTCTAAAATACGGTGTCATGAACGCATCTTGCACGATTTCCGCCGTTTTTTCCTTAAACGACGCGGCAACAATGGCGGTCGGGATTTCTCGCGAGACTTCTTCCGAATGGCTCGGTCCCGAGAGTATCGCAATGTTGCCCTTCTTCTCGTGTTCTAATACGTCCAGCAGGACTTCGGACATCGTCATGTGGGTGCCGTTTTCGATTCCCTTTGCTACGTTGCAAATAATGGTGTGAGTTAGATCGAGGGGAGCGATGCGCTGGATGACGGAGCGAAGGAATTGCGAGGGCACCGCGGCCACAATCATCTCGCGGTTCGTGCACGCCGCTTCAATATCAGTGACAATGAGAAGTTTTTTAGGAAGCGGGATGCCGGGAAGGAACTGGGGGTTCTCGCGCGTCTTCTGCATTTGCGCGGCTTGTTCTTTTTTATACGTCCAGAGCTGAACGTCATG
>DATCJD010000230.1:0-10547 GCA_036507435.1 Bacteroidota bacterium | reverse complement strand
GTGTGAGACGGCGTTCGCGTGCGCGGGCAATGTCTCCGGCGGTACGCCGGGGATGCTTCGATTCTGTAACTGAGGTCCGCCCGCATCGAGAAGCAAATCGAAGACCCCGTTCTCGTAACGCCCGAAGCGAATCAGGTTCGTGCGCGGGTTGCCTTTGCCGTCGCGGGGGTGACAGCTTTCGCACGCAGGCTGGTTAAAAATAGGACCAAGACCTTCCTTGACCGAAAAGATTTTTCCGAAGCCTTCGTCGCCGCGCGAAAATGCGGCAAGCTGTTGTTTCGTTAATCCTTCCATCGGCTCGTCAAACGACTCGCCCGGCTCCGGCGCTTCCGTCAGGAGCGCATCGCAAGAGACAACGAGTGAAGCAAGAAACATACACAGCACGTATGCAAACGGTGTTCTGATATTCATCGTATATTCTCCAGAATTCTTAACACATTATGCCAAACCGATCGCCGACGAACAGACCGCGACGAGAAAGCACACGATGAACGCAATCGCGAGCGGAATGACTGCCGACAGCGTCGTCCATTTTGCGCTACCGGTTTCTTTGTAAATCGTATAGAGCGTTGTCGAGCAAGGGTTATGTAGCAGGCTGAAGAGCATCAAGTTCACTCCGGTGAGGAGCGTCCAGCCTCCGGCGCGCAGCACTTCGGCGGTCGCAAGTTCGGAATCGAGTTCGAACATGACGCCCGCCCCACTGCCGACTCCGGCAATTTTTGTCACCAGAACCGTCAACATCAATACCGTTGGAATCACAATCTCGTTTGCCGGTATGGCGATGATATACGCGAGAAGGATAACGCCGTTGAGTCCTATCACAATCCCAAGAGGGTCGAGCGCGCTGACGACGTGCTCGGCGATGCTGATTCCGCCGGCGTGGATGTTCGACACCAGCCAAATGACCGCTCCTGCCGGCACAGCCCACATGACCGCACGCCAGAGAACGATAAGCGTTCGGTCAATCATCGAGGTGTAGAGCGTTTGCCAAATCCTCGGCGGACGATACGGGGGAAGTTCCAGACTAAAGAACGAGGCTTCGCCTTTGAGCACTGTTTTCGAAAGTCCCCATGAAACTAAAAATGTAAAAAAGATCCCGATCAGCACAACAGCGACAACGGCAAGAGACGACACAACGCCCGATAGGTGCGCGGGCGCAAGCGAGCCGATAAAGATCGTCGCAATAAGAATAAGCGTAGGCCACCTGCCGTTGCAAATAGCAAAATTATTCGTCAGAATCGCAATCAAACGTTCGCGCGGACTATCAATGATGCGCGTTGAAACTATGGCGGCGGCGTTACAGCCATACCCCATCGCCATGGTGAGGGCTTGTTTTCCGTGCGCTCCCGCCTTCCGAAAGAGACTGTCTAAATTAAATGCGACGCGTGGGAGATAGCCGAAATCTTCCGCGAGCGTGAACAGCGGAAAGAAGATCGCCATGGGCGGAAGCATGACGCTCACAACCCAGGCAATGGAAAGATATATCCCGTCAAACAATAAACCGTTCAGCCACCACGGGAAGCCAATGCCTTCACCCAACGACTTTAACGCCGGATACAGCGTGTCCAGCAGGAGCTCCGCCAATAATGCAGAAGGAACATTCGCACCTTCGATTGTTATCCAAAACACTGCCGCGAGAATAAGGAACATGAATGGAAAACCCGTCCAGCGATTGGTCGCAAGGCGGTCAAGCATTCTTTCGAAATTCAGACGGGGCTTTGTGCCCGGCATCGTTACGGCGTTCCCGGCAATCCGCGCCGCTTCGCCGTACAACACCTCGACGGTTGTATCATGAAACCGTTCCCCCAACTCCCACCGCAACGTGTCCGCTGTGCGAAGAATCTGCTCACGACTGGACGACATACTCTTTCTCCTCCCTTCCGTTCTGTACCTGCCGGTCTGCGAGCGTCGCTAACTCACCCGACCGAATGGCGTCAATGATTCGCTGGTCTCCCTCCAACAAGCGCAATGCCACCCACCGAATGTTCGGCAAGCCGGGAAACTCCGTGCCGATTTTTTCCGCAAGGACGCCGACCGCTTTTTTCAAACTTCCGGTTTCCGTCCACTCTCGCTTGGGGCGGCAGACGAATGCGCCGGACGCAACGTCTGCGATGTTCCGCAAGAGTTCGGGGATGCCTTTGCCCGAACGCGCAACAACCGGTACGACGGGAACTCCTAACTCTCTCATGAGTTGTCTGTCGTCAATTCGTATGCCGTGCCGTTCTGCTTCGTCAACGAGGTTGAGACACACAACCGCCCGGTTCGTAATTTGCAGTATTTGAAGAACCAAATTCATATTACGTTCCAGTCTCGTCGCATCAACGACAATCACCGTGACGTCGGGCTGTCCGAAGAGAATAAAGTCTCGCGCAATTTCCTCGTCCGTGCTTGTGGAAAGCAACGAGTACGTTCCGGGCAGGTCGACGACTTTATACCGTTTCCCACTGAACGAGAACGCCCCTTCCGCTCGGACAACTGTTTTTCCGGGCCAGTTTCCGGTATGCTGGCGAAGTCCCGTGAGAGCATTAAACACCGTGCTCTTTCCGACGTTGGGGTTGCCGGCTAATGCGATGATCACGTCTGAATTCGCGAAACTCGCCCCAAGGCGCACCAGGCGTGCGTCCTTGTTGACAGGACATACTTCACATTGTTCGGGGATATTTCTCATATGGCTCTTTATTCGATGAAAATCATTTCCGCTTGCTGTTTGCGCAGAGCAATCATTGCGCCGCGAATATTGTATGCAATCGGGTCACCGGAAGCGCTTGCCATCTCGACTGCCACATTCGTTCCGGGCACGATGCCGAGATCCAAGAGTCGCCGCCGTTGCGCACCGCGGCACGTGCCGGAAATGCCAAGCACCTTTCCCGTTTCACCGCTCTGCAACGAGAGCAGGTTCCGTCGTGCGGCGGAGAGTATTTCGGGCTGGTCGAGCGCAACTGCACGGACATTCGTTCCCGCGACAGTCGAGAGGAATACAATTCTTCCCTCCGTCTCTAACTCCATTCCTTCGTCCGAACATTTAATAACCTTTGCCGCGATACCGGGGAATACTTTTTTTTCCACTAATTGCGCGTACACGGCGGCAGGCTCATCTTCGACATGTATTACTCTGAGCGTATCACCCTTTTGAAATTCATGAAGCGGTTTCCCCTGCTGAACGGGAATAATCCCCGCATCCGTAGGAATCGGGTCGCCGTGAGGGTCGAAGGGAGGATGGCCGAGACGTTTCGCGAGAACACCGGTTTCCTCGGGCGTGAGCAGATGCTCTTTCTTATCGGCGTCGGTGTGCCAATCCAGTTCTCGAACAGCCGTTTCATCTGCGAGGTACCGCTCCCACAGACGATGAACCCGGATCACCCGCAACGCATAGTCACGTCCTGCCTCCGTTAACCTTACTTCCCTGCCATGATGGACGATAAGCTTGAGCGCGCCAAGACGTGAAATGACTTCCGCTCCGTTGTCGGGGGTAAGGGACAGCGCGCCCGCAACGCTCTCCAGTGTGCATGCGACGTTGTTATACTCACAGTCGTAAATATGTTTCAGCGCGTCTTCCAATTGTACCTTGGTAGAATCCCCGCGAGAAACACGCACACGACTCCAAAGACCACTTTGTCGCAATACTACCGCAAGAAGAAGCAGTGCGGCAACCGATAGTATGATGACGCTTATGTCCATTGTTCCGTTATGCCGGTTCTACAAAAATATAGTGAGATAGTTTTTCGCTGATAAATTGTTCCTCGCCGCCTATCTCTACCCGCAAAGAGCCGTCGAATGAGATTTTTTCTTTCACTTTTATTTTCCTGTGGAGTTTAATACCGACTTTCGTCGCATACTTCAGAACCTCCGGGCTTGCGTCGCTGACACGGGCAATGGTGACACTTTTTCCGGGCTTCACGTCTGCAAGACAGGCGCTCTGGACATCAATGACTTTTCCGTCCATCGTGGGTATCACGTCGCCGTGCGGGTCCTTCGTCGGGAATCCCAGGGCGGCATCCAGCCGTTGTTCAAGCTTTTCCGAGGTGATATGTTCAAGGCGTTCGGCTTCTTCGTCAATTTCGTGCCACGCGTATTGGAGCACCTCGACGAGAAACAGTTCCCATAACCGGTGGCGACGGATAATCCGAAGCGCCTTCCGCCGCCCTTGTTCCGTCAGCTCCACGCCGCGATACGGAGTATATTTTAGATTGCCCGCATCGGCGAGCTTCTTGATCATCTCCGTCACCGACGCCGGCGAGATCTGTAGTTTCTCCGAGAGCACGGTCGTGCTGACTTTTCCTTCTCCATGCTGAAGCTTGTAGATATTTTTGAGATAATTTTCGACTTGCTCGCTCGGCATGTATGCCTCATTTATTTTTTAGGTTCACCTAAATATACACACAGGGCTACTTAAAAGTCAAGTACTTTTTTTTGAACCTCCCTTTTCTCCGGTATTAGTTGACTCTTGCGTAAGGATTTTCTACACTCTTAGAGAATGCACCGATGCTCTGGAGGGAACGGGGCATTTTTCCCGCCAACAGAATCTCCCAGCCCGACGATTTCAACGTTTCTCTTCAGACTGAGCCAAGACAGAGCCAGCCCTCCCACGTGTGCTTATTAATAGAGAGAGCATGAGCACGTTGCGATATTACGACCTCCGTTCGCGCGACCCGCCCGAACGAGAGGACGACCTCTTCTTTGCAGTATCCAATCAACCATTCATTGATTACACAAAATTTCCATTAAGGAGAAAGCCATGAATTATAACGAATATACTTCCGCCACCCTGAATAACGAAACAACCGAGAAAATCAAAATCCGCCGCCGCGTGTTCACGGGCAACGAACCGCACGATATATCGCTGGCGGATGCGAGCTTGCTCACGAAGCGGTTCCGCGATTCTGTAGCGGAAGATGCGATCAAGGGAGGATTCTTCGGCAGGTTGGCGTTTGAGAAAATTCTCGTGCAGGACGGCTGTGTCGGTATCCGATGCTACTTTGCCGCGTTCGACGACGGCTCGCCGACGATTGTTATGACCGGTGTGACGCGCGAAGGCAACGATATCTGGGATGGGATGATAAGTGAAGACATGGCCCCCTGCCCTCCATATTGTGGAGTAACAAACTCACTTAATTCCGATGTGTCGGAGAACGCTCTGACGTTTGAGCGAACAGGTACGATGTTCACGGGTAATGAAAACCATCTCGTTACGATAGCCGAAGCGAGCCGCTACACGCGAAACTTTAGGTCGGCTAAAGATGAAACGGCGGTCAAAGGAGGATACATCGGCAGAAATGCGTTTGAAAAAATCCTCGCGCAAGTCGGCTGTGTCGGGATCCGCATGTACTTTGCCCTCAACGAAGACGGCACACCGACACTCGTATCCGTTGGAGTAACATCCAACGGCAACGATATTTTCGACGGTATGATTTCCGAGGATATGGCGCCCTGCCCGCCATACTGCGGTAAACAAAACCCTCTAAATACTTAAAAACTCCCCTTCTGGCAGGGGAATTTCTTCCCTTGCCAGAGGGAGCTTTATCACCTTTTGACTATAAAACCTTAGCATCTATTACCCCTCCGTATCCACTGCTGATTAGAAGTTTAGAAATAGAAGTCGTATATTCATTTAGTTATGAATATCTCTACTCTTTTCATTTTTTCGACAGTTATTTCACTCGTTCCAATTATCATCAGCTTCCTTTTTTGGAATAAACAGCCAAAAGAACTTCGTATATTGGCATTTTATCTTTCGCTGGGGCTAATGTTTAGTATTGCTATGTGGATTCTTGGGTCTCAACAAATAAATAACCTGTGGATGATGCATCTCTTTACGCCGATTCAATTCGGCTTGCTCATGTGGATATTTTCCTTCTGGTTTGAGGGACCGATACGGAGCGTCGCGCTTCTCTCGATTCCAATTTTTACTCTCTTTTGGGTCATCATGTTGCTGTTCTTTGAAAGTTTCACCCAGTTTAATACGTACACAAGGCCTGTTGAAGCGCTTTTTTTTATTGTTGTTGCAGGATACATGCTCTACAAAACTAATAAAGAGGATGCGGAGACGATTTTCCGAATGCCGAGGTTTTGGGTCGCCTCCGGCACACTAATATATTTTTCCGGTATGATCCTGCTGTATGCTGTCAGCAACAACTTGCTTGCCATGTCCATGGAAACATTGCGTATGGTATGGCTAACGATACAAACGTCATCACAAATCATGAGTAACCTTTTGTTTATCGGTGGCTTCCTATGCTTGAGTCCGCGACTACATCTACAACAATAGATCTGTTGTGGGTTGTGATTATCGGCACCGGCGCGCTGTTAGCGCTGGCGGTCAGTTTAATTGCCTCGCTGTATATCAGCCAGCGACGGTATGTCGCCGCCCAGCAGGAAAAAATGATGGCGCTGCAGGAAAGCGAGTCGCGTTTCCGCAACCTCGTCGAAAACATCAACGACATCTATTATATTTGCAGTGCGGACGGAAACATCGTGTACGGAAGCCCGAATCTCTTTTCCAGGTCAGGCTACACGGAAGTCGAAGTATTGGGAACATCATATATTCGCCTCATCGCACGGGAAGACAGGCGGGGCGTGGTAAACCATTACCTTCAGCGGATAGCAGACGGAACGCTCGATACCACGCACGAATTTCGCGCCCGTCAAAAAAACGGCAACACCGTTTGGGTTGAACAAACGACAAGAATTCTACGAAACCAAGCGGGCGTCGTGACGGGTTTCCGCAACGTCGTCCGGGATATTACGGAACGAAAACGCGACGGGCGAATTCTCGCAGAACAAGAACGGTTCTTGCGTACCATTATCGAGGTGACGCCGGAATGCGTCAAACTGCTCGATGCGGACGGAAATCTTATTTCGATGAACCCCGCGGGACTTGCGATGATAGAGGCGGACTCACTCGAACAGGTGAGCGGTAAGCCGGTGGATCAGCTTATTACTCCCCCACACCGTAAACAGTTTACCGCCTTAATACGCGCCGTGTTTGAGGGAAACGACGGCACGTTGGAATTCGAAATTATCGGCATGAAAGGCACGCGCCGCTGGCTTGAGACCCACGCCGTACCGCTCTACAACGAACGGGGAAACGTCGTTGCGTTATTGGGCATCACACGGGATACGACAGAGCGCAGAAAAGCTGAGGAAATAAGGCGAAATTTGACGAAGCGAATCATCGCGGCGCAGGAATCAGAACGCAAGCGCATTGCGTTCGAATTACACGATAGTATCGGACAGTTGTTGTCGTCCATTAAATTCCGACTGCATGATTCATTTAAAAGAACTGCGTCGCCGTATGGAGACCGCGACATGATGACTGAAATAGATTCACTCCTCGAGAAAACAATTCAGGAAATCCGGCGCGTCTCGCAAAACCTTCGTCCAAGCGTGTTAGACGACTTCGGACTGCCTTCAGCTGTACGGTCAATGTGCGAAGAATTTACACAGCGGACAGCCATTCAGGTAGAGTTGTTCATCCCCGAGACTCTAAACCGGTTTACGCCTGAAGTCGAATTGGCGCTTTTTCGTATTATTCAGGAAACCCTTATGAACGTCGAAAAGCACTCCGGCGCCACGTCGCTGTCTGTCATATTCGAGCAGTACAATTCATCATTCCGTGTTTCCGTTCGGGACAACGGGAAGGGGTTTAACCCGGACCTGTTGCGAGAAAAGGCTTACAAAATGCGCGGGATCGGACTTGAGAGCATTCGTGAGCGAGCGGCTTCGGTTGGAGCCTCCGTTGACATTGCGTCATCGGTAGGAGCTGGAGCCGAAATTATTATACGCATACCGGTCAATGGTGCAAGCAATATAAATATTCTACGGCAGGAATCTCACTCTCTGGAGGATAACACCCAGTGAGAACTGCAAAACACGAGCCAATCACAATCCTTCTTGTGGACGACCATCCGGTTGTGCTCTCAGGGCTCCGCAACTCACTCGCCGGGAATCCGAAGTTTAAAGTAGTCGGAGAAGCAACCACCGGGAAAGAGGCTATCCGGAAGGCGAAAGAAACCGAGCCGGAAGTGGTGCTGATGGATATTTCTCTTCCGGAAATGAACGGGCTGGAGGCTACACGAATACTGCGGACAGCATTGCCGGAAACACAGGTGCTGATCCTGACCATGCATAAGAATAAAGAGTACGTCTTGGAAACGATTCGCGCCGGAGCGCAGGGGTACATTTTAAAAGACTCTTCCCCTTCAGTTCTCCTCGAGGCTATTGAGCGCGTACACGAACGCGGGTCGTTCTTTAGTCCTTCCATAGAGCAGATGCTTGTCGAGGAAGTGCGAAAAACCGCGCGGCGCGCGCGGATGATCGATAGTGCATTGCTTACAAGCCGGGAAAAAGAAGTGCTGAAGCGTATCGCGAAGGGATTAACGAGCAGGGAGATCGGATTGCAACTTCATATCAGCGCGCGCACTATTGAATCACACCGGAAAACCATTATGAAAAAGCTTAATCTGTATACTGTCGCTGAGTTGACAGCCTATGCGATGAATGAAGGAATCGCTTCGGAGTAAGAAACCACCGGAACTCTACAACTACGAGTCGCCAGACTTTTGGTTTGCGTTGCACGTGCCGCCACCGTATCTTCCTTATTTTTTTTTACTTCCCAACAAGACTTGTGACTGCTATAGTGGAGCAGTAGCAGCCACAAGCTCATTGTCATTCTCGTTGGGAAAAAAAAACTTCTAAAAAATTACCTTACCTACATCGTCGGCGAAATGTGTACAGTGTATCAAACTATCGAAGGCTATATTTTGATCCGGGTACCGGTCCCTTGACCTTAATTGTAAAAATTTCATCTTCAAAACCGCTAAAAATCCTTCAATAAACGCCCTTTCGTTTTTCCCCCTTAAGGTGATACCTTTTTTACTGACTTTCAATCCGTACTTGTACGATTTCTGCTATCCGTACTTGTACGGATGGCATCCGTACAAGTACGGGTACCACCCTCCGTACAAGTACGGGTACCTCTATCCGTACTTGTACGGGTACCTCCCTCCGTACTTTCAGCATGAAGAATACGTACTTTCACGGATTGATAGTGATAAACATTTTTTCGATAATTATGTAATGGGGATTATCCTGTTCAATGGCTTGAACAGGATAATATATCTTGCTGACATGATACTGGGGAAAGTATGGCGATTGCAGGTTATGTCAAAGGTGATTATACTGAAAATGGAAGTATGAAGTTTTTTGCGATTGTTAGTTACATCACACATTTCCATTTTGTAATCGCCCTACTTGTATTGTTATTCACACGGCTACCCTTACAGAAGGAGGTGACGTCGTGAAGGCACAGCTACGCCTGTCGTCGTTTTTGAAGTTATTGGTAAAGACTGCGAGCATGTGGGCTATGCTCGTCGGCGTACTGGTGTTGCTGGGCTGGGTGCTCGACCTGCCGACTCTCAAGAGCATCTTGCCGCACTATGTAACCATGAAGGTCAACGCGGCATTCTGTTTCTTCCTCCTGGGCGCCGCGCTCTGGTTGTTTCTCATCCCCTCTCCTTCCTTATCCGACGCGACGGATGACCGAAAAAATACGGCCGCTCGAAGACGGCGTCTCGCCGGCGCGTGTGTTGTCCTCGTGATGGCGCTGGCTCTCCTCACGTTGAGCCAGTACCTCTTTCAGTGGAATCTCGGTATTGATGAACTGTTTTTTCGCGAAGAGCCCGATGCTATAGCAACGTCGAGCCCGGGAAGAATGGCGCCCGCAACCATTGTGGGCTTTATCTTTCTTGCCGGAGCGTTATTCCTCCTGGACCGCTCCACTCCGCTCGGCAGCCTGCTTGCCATCCTCCTCGCCCATGCGACAGCTTTGATTGCTTTCGTCTCGCTGTTGGGATATCTCTATGGCGCAGAATCGTTGTCCGGGTTCTTCTCGTACGCGAGCATGGCACTTCATACGTCTTTCACATTCCTGATGCTAAGTATAGGGGTGTTAGTCTCACAGCCTGAACGCGGCGTCGTTCGCTTGCTTCTTGCTGACGATCCGGGCGGGATAACGCTCCGCGTACTCTTCCCAACGTTTGCACTGATGATCGTCCTTCTCGGCTTATTAAGGGTATATGGTGAACGGGCGGGGCTGTACGATTCCGAATTAGGCACCACGCTCTACACTGTTGCTGTCCTCGTGCTGTTGCTCCCGATGATCTGGTGGCATGCCCTCGTGCTCAGCCGCACCGACCAACACCGCCGCGAATTGACCGAGGCTCTGGAACGCCAAACGAATATCCTCAACTCTGTCCTGGACAGCATGGGTGACGGCGTGGTTGCAGCGGATATGGACGGGAAATTTATCATCTGGAATAAAGCGGCGGAACGGATGCTCGGTCTTGGGCCATCCAACCGCCCCACGGAAGAATGGTCGTCGCATTACGGCGTCTTCTTACCGGACCGGCAGACACCCTATCCCTCCGATCAATTGCCGCTTGCCCGTGCGCTCCGGGGGGAATCTGTCGATTTAGACGAGCAATTTATCCGCCGTCCGGACATCCCGAACGGGGTGTGGCTCTCTGTGACCGGCAGGCCGCTCCTCGACC
>DATCJD010000229.1:0-2276 GCA_036507435.1 Bacteroidota bacterium | reverse complement strand
ATCTGCGACATCATGCTCATTGCAAAAACGGCGTGCGAGCCAGTATATTTTCTCCTGGTAACGGAGTAACAATTCGTTCAATGCCTGTTCATCGCCTTGTTGAAAGCGTTGTATCAGATCGCCGTCGTTGGTCGGACTCATTTACACCATTAGCGTTACACGTTGGACACCACCGGCATACACTCGGTTTAATACACATTGGCTGAATTCAGGGTGTTTTTGGCGGGAATACAGGCAAGCTCTCTCAAAGATTCACGAAACTGTGATAATAACTGATGCGTTAACCTGACAATCGTTTTATGACCATGAGGGTTAAATCGTCTGACTGCGGCTCATCGCCCGTAAATTGCTGCACGTCCGCCAGTATTTCCTGTTTTATCTCTGAGGCATTACGGGAAGTTGCTGAGACGATCACAGCATGAAGGCGTTCCTCGCTGTATTCATTCTGGCCCCGATCCATCGCTTCAGTAACTCCGTCGGTATAAAATACAACAGTATCGTGAGGTTGGAGTTCGATGGTGGCGGCTTGGTAATCGGCAAGTTCGAACATGCCCAGCGGAAGCCCGCCCACCGACAAGGTTTCCAACGATGTGCCGCCCCGTTGGATTCGGTAGGGAAAGTTATGCCCTGCATTGACGTACGTGAGCGTATGCTTTTCAATATCTAACAGAGCGCTGAAAAAAGTAATGTAACGCTCCGGAGAGGTATTACGGTACACCATAAGATTAAGTTTTTTCGAAAGCTCGGCGAGGTCGGAGTTCGATTGCAAGTACGCGTGGAGCGACGCGTGGAGCGTCGAAACGAGTAGCGAGGCTGGGATACCCTTTCCTGAAACGTCGGCAATAACAAGAAGCCAACGACCATCCTCCAGAAGAATGATATTAAAATAATCCCCGCCGACTGTTTTGCTGGGAATTGCCGTAGCGTCGATTTGATACGATGGAACACTGGGTATTTCCTTCGGCAACAGCTGTCGCTGAATTTCCCCGGCGATTTGAATTTCCTTTTCCACGCGCTCTTTTTCGACTATCGCCTGGTGAAGCATGGCATTCTCAATGGCTAAGGCGGCGTGGTCTGAGAACGCATCAAGAAATTCTTCATCGCGCGTATCGAAAGCACCGTTACTTTTATTGAGCACCTGAAACACGCCGATGATTTTATTCAGCCTGTTTCTCAACGGCATACAGAGCATGCTTTTTGTTATAAAACCGGACTTCACGTCAAAACCGGAGTAGAAGCGTTTATCCTTCCAGGCGTCTTCCAGATTAATAATCTTTCCTGTCTTGGCTACATTCCCTGCTATCCCCGTGCCGACGGGCAAGCGGATCTCAACCAATTCTTTGCCCTTCACAACTTTAGACCACAGTTCATTCCGTCCCTGGTCTATAAGATAAATAGTGCCTCGCGCGGCGTTGAGATTTTGAAGCGTCAGGTCGAGAATAATCTTGAGGAGCTTATCGAGGTCGAGGGTCGTATTGAGGAGTTGAGAAGCTTGAATCAGAGACTGGAGCCGTTTTATCTCTTGCTGTGGATTGCCTGCCGCCGTACGCAGTTTTCCATTGCGCGGTTGTTTTCTCTGTGGTGTATTTTTTTGCCGATGTGCGGCTGTGCACTTTTCTCACAGGGCAAAGTATAGGGCATTTTGCAATGAATTGCAACACATGGTAGTGGCGCATTTTGAAAAGACCTGGCGGTCACGGACCATTCCGTGACCAAATTCGGTGCAGTCACGGTGTGGACCGTAACTGCCAAGACAAAAGCATTTTTCGATTCTTGAAAAACCGGAAATCATTGTATTGTATAAATAATACCTCCCTATAAACAAAAAGACAGCCCCGACATAGTCGAGGCTGCCTTTCCATTATCTGGATCCCGACCAAAAGCTTGTCGGGATGATGTTCGCCCTTAGGGGTTCACATCACTTCAGCAACGTCATGCGCTTCGCAGACTGGAACGAACCGGCAGTGATGCGATAGATATACATACCGCTCGGTAACGTGTAGCCTGCATCATCTTTGCCATCCCATGCGATCTGGTGGAATGCTGCGCGCAGGTTCTCACCGTTGACAAGCGTGCGAATCTGTACGCCGAGCATATTGTAGATCACGAGAGACACGGGAGCTTCCTCGGGCAGAGCAAACCGAATCGTCGTGCTGGGGTTAAACGGATTCGGGAAGTTCTGATTCAGAGTAAACTCCGTCGGGATTGCATCGCCGATGGTTTCCACACCGGTCGGTGTTGTCACAGTGCTAACAATTGGCGTCGAATGCGTGATA
>DATCJD010000228.1:0-6046 GCA_036507435.1 Bacteroidota bacterium | reverse complement strand
GCGTCGCCAATTATACGACGACGGCGTCTTACGACGGTTTCAATGCCCGCAGTTCCATTATTGAAGCTTTAGCCTCCCCGTTCAATATCTATTCGATGTCTGAGGAGGATGTTGACCGTCTGCTTACCGATAATATTCCGTACCAAGTTTGGCTGGCTGATATTGATTCTTCGAGCGGGTTATTCTTCCCCATTGTCACGGACAGCGTACAGCAGAGCGGTATCGTTGAAGAAGGGGGAGGGCTCAACAATTGGTCGTTCGGCGGTGCAATTGATGTTAGCAGGAACCTTGCCGTCGGCGTGAGCATCAATTTCTTATCGGGTTCTTATCAATACGACAGGGAATACACGGAAATCGACCTGCGCGATGTGTACACATACCAGAACCGCTTCGACGCGTTCGACCGGTTTACCTATATCAGCACGATAGACGGCGATATCACCGGCTTCAATGCATTGTTTGGCGTCATGTTCCGGAAACAGGGCTTGTTCAAAATCGGTGCGACGATTCGAACGCCGACCGTGTATGAAATCGAGGAAACGTTCAGCGATTACGGCGAGAGTGTCTTCGACCCGATCAACGGCATCGTTGACCGTTTCGACAGGGAAGTAAGCGGAAAAACGAAATACGAAGTGAAAACCCCGCCCGTGTTGAGCGCGGGAGCATCATTGCAAGTCGGCGATTGGCTTGTCCTTGCCGGAGACGCAGAGTATACCGATTGGACACAGATGGAATTTATCACAAATAATTCCGACCTTGAGGCTGAAAACAGATTTATCAAACGAATTTTTGAACCGACAACGAACCTGCGCGGTGGAGCTGAAGTGACTCTGTGGGATGTAGGCGTTATTCTCCGCGCCGGTGTGGCGTGGAATCCCTCGCCCTACAAAGACGACCCGCCGGAGTTTGACCAGATATCTTTCACGGGAGGTGTTGGGCTACGGTTGGATGAGAAGCTGTTTCTCAACAGCGCCTTTAGCGTCGGCAAGTGGACAACGTTCCGAGACAATTACTACGTGCCGGGCATATCGAATGCCTCCCGCACCAATGAAGACGTACAACGAAGCAATGTGAACGTAACGTTATCTTACCGCTTTTGATTATTGCTATAACCTTATAGAGACTTCTGAAAAATAAAATTAAGATGTCATTCCGAGGAGCAAAGCGACGAGGAATCTCGTTTTTTCGTTCAAATTCAATGGTGAGATCCCTCGTTCGCCGCGGCGAACTCGGGACGACATTATTCTGAGAATTTTTCAGAAGTCTCTTAAAATAAATGTTGCTTTATGCCAAGGAGGTATGTTATGCGCATTTTTTTGTTATTAAGCTGTTGTTTCTTGTTTTCAGTTGTTGCATTTGCGCAGGTTGAGCCGTGTCTCAACGTTACCTCGCAGTCAGCCACAGGCTTGCAGGATAATTCAAAACAATCGCTCGTCCAATTAGCGACACAGAAAAGCAGGACGGGCTCACTGCGGAAATTCTCGCCGTATCGCCCCGCGCTCGGTGTAAGCCAGTACATGTTCGACGGCGACTCTCGCACTGCCCCGGCGATGGGTATGCAGTACATCCCGACGGATAATTCCGCGCACAAACTGACGTTCAGCGGCGGTATTGTCTGGTTGCCGAAGAGTTCTTCAATTGTCGCCGACAACCGCTTCACAGGCTTCGGGCGCTATCAATACGTTGATGGCGGCCCGTATGGTCAATCGTCGCCCTCACTTGCCCTGGCATATCTTGGAACCGAATACCGGTATTATTTATTGCAGGGTGACATCCAGCCGTATGTCGGGGCTGGCGCTCATGCGCTCGGATGGAAATACGGAGCCGCATGGGGCAGTACGCTTGCGCCGAGCATGATTGGCGGCGTGAGCGCAGAAATTTCTACCATCTTTAGCGGATATGTCGAACTTCGTCAACTCATTGGATTGGGTACAGTTCTCGGAACCTCAAGGTTTGGCGGTTCCACATCCGTCTCTGCAGGTTTTGCATTTGCGCCGAAGTTTGCAAGCTGGTAATCGTTGTCGGTTGAAAATGATTTTCGAAAAAACGGGCTACCAAGCCCGTTTTTTATTTGCGTTGCAACCCCTGCTAACTTTCGTTACATTCAGTCCGTCATTAATTCTCGACGGACTTTTTTATTCTCGTTTTATGCGCCTTTCTGCAAAAATAATACTCGGACTTGCCGCTACGCTTACGGTCATCATCGTGATTGCCCTCGTGTTGTCGTACTATCTCGTGACGAAATCATTCCCAATGTATGACGGCACGGTCGCTTTGCAAGGAATACAAGCTGAAGTCAGTATTTATCGTGATGACTACGGTGTGCCGCATGTCTATGCCCAGTCGGAGGACGATGCGTGGTTTGCCGTTGGGTATCTGCATGCGCAGGACCGGCTCTGGCAGATGGAGTTGATTCGGCGCGCGGGCATGGGACGCCTGGCGGAAATATTAGGCGAGCCCGCTTTGAAGGTTGACAGAATGTTCCGGACCATTGGACTTCCCGAGTTGGCTCAACAATTAACGGAAAAGCTCGATGACCAAACCCGCGCGCAGTTAGAATCGTACGCCAATGGCATTAATGCCTACATTCAAATGAATCGGGGCAACTATCCAGTTGAATTTGACGTGCTGAATTTCAATCCAGAACCCTGGAAGGTGGAACACAGCGTCGGCGTCTCGCGCTTGATGGCGTGGGAGTTAAACCATGCCCGCTGGGTCGATATGCTGTTGGGAGAGTTGGTTGAACGTTTCGGCGAACGAAAAGCGCGTGAGATTTTCCCCGAGTGGAATGACGGCGATCCGTTGATTATCCCTGAGCAACAGCGGGGCAGACGAATTGCCGGGTCGTTGCTATCGCTCCTTGATGCCGACCGCACCTATCGCACGCTCATCGGTGCGCCGGGGTTCCACGGGGGGAGTAATGGATGGGTAGTGTCGGGCAAGAAATCTGCGACGGGAAAACCGATTCTCGCCAACGACCCCCATTTGGCGTTGACGGCGCCCGCGCGCTGGTACGAAGTGCATATCTCCGTCCCTGGCTTTGAAGTAGAAGGAGCGACGATACCCGGCGTGCCGTTCGCGGTCATAGGCCGCAACCGCAGTATTGCTTGGGGCGTTACCAATGCCATGGCAGACGACGAAGATTTTTACGTTGAAGAGGTCGATTCGCTCCTTCACCCGACTCGTTACAGGTTCAATGGTTCGTGGAAACCCATCAGCCAGCGCGTCGATACCATTTTTGTGAAAGATGGGGACCCCGTGTTTCTCACGGTCTATAAAACGCATCGCGGACCAATTGTCAATCGGTTTGAGGCGTCGGCACAGTACGCGGAGAACCTCATTTCTATGCGCTGGACGGGATACGAGGTTTCCAATGAAGCAAAAGCATTTTACTTGATGAATAAATCAACGAATTGGAAGGAATTCAAAGACGGGCTGAAGCATTTTGCCATTCCGGCGCAAAATTTCGTGTATGCCGATGTTGAGGGAAACATCGGGTATCGCACGGGTGGAATACTTCCGATTCGGCGCCTCAAAGGTCCCACTCTGCCGTATCCCGGTGAAACGGATGACTTCGAGTGGAGGGGGTACGTGCCGTTCGAACGAATGCCGGAATCCTACAACCCGCCCGAAGGGTACATCGTCACTGCGAACAATAAAATTATTTCGGACAATTATCCCTACCATATTTCACACCATTGGGAGCCGCCCTGGCGCGCAGTACGCATCAACGAAATGCTCCGCAGTCAGGAAACGTTTTCGGTGGAAGATATTCAGCAATTGCAACGCGATGTGACTTCGCCCCACGCGCGGGAAATCGTTCCGTTCATTTTGCAGGCATACCAACAAAGCGACTCGCTGAGCAGTGAGCTTTCCGAGGCGCTCACGCACTTGCGCAATTGGGATTTTCGGATGACCAAAGACGATGTGGCGACAAGCCTGTTTCAATCGTTCTTTGTCAATGTTATCCAAAACACCTTTGAAGACGAAATGGGCGCAGAGCTCTTAGGGCTGTATGACACCCTCGCAAGTATTCCCATGACGGTCACGACGCGATTGCTCACAGTGGGCACGTCATCGTGGTTTGATAACGTGCTCACGCCGGAACGCGAAACACGCGATGATATTATTCGGCAAAGTTTCGAGAAGGCGTTACACGACTTGAAAGGTTCGTTGGGTGGGGAACTCAAAGAATGGCGCTGGGGAAGACTCCACAAAGTTGAGTTCGGGCATGTATTTGGGGACGTACCGGTTCTGCGCTCGATTTTCAACGTGGGACCGTTTCAAGTGCCGGGGTCGCATTCTACGGTGTGGAAAGGGGATTACCGGCTTGCGCGGCCCTTTGTGAATCATGTCGGACCTTCCACGCGGCAGATTTTTGACCTCTCCGACCCGAACAACACGCGCGCGGTCACGCCGCCGGGCCAATCCGGTCAACCCTACCACAAACACTATGACGATCAAATTACGCTCTGGCTTGAAGGCGGTTACCGGCAAGTACCTATGGACAGGCAACTCGTTGAACAATCCAGCAAAGACCATCTTCTATTGAAGCCCTTGCAATGAACTTCTCGGATAAATTCCACGCAGCGTTGAGCCGGGCGCAGTCGATATGCGTGCTGACGGGCGCGGGCGTTTCGGCGGAAAGCGGCGTACCGACGTTTCGAGGAGCCGAGGGCTTATGGCAAAAGTTTAAGCCGGAAGAGCTGGCGAACTTCGACGCGTTCTTGGCCAACCCGGAGCTGGTGTGGGAGTGGTACAGTTATCGCAAACAGGTGATGAAGAACGTCCAGCCGAATCCGGCGCACAAAGCATTGGTGGAGATTGAACAGCTCGTGCGTGACTTTACACTGGTGACGCAGAATGTCGATAACCTCCACGCCCGCGCAGGAAACAAACATATACTTGAGCTACACGGAAATATCGAACGCAGTTACTGCATCGAGTGCCGTGCTTTTGCTGATGATGTAGAGTTAAGCGCCGACCGCAAGGCTCCGCGCTGTAACACATGCGGCGGATTGGTGCGCCCGGATGTTGTCTGGTTTGGCGAGCTTTTGCCGGTGGAGATACACCAACAAGCGGTGAAAGCGGCAGAGCGGTGCGACCTTTTTCTCTGTATCGGGACGTCGGCTGTGGTGTACCCGGCGGCGGCTCTCCCGCTTACGGCACGCGAGCGCGGAGCGTACTTAGTTGAAATCAATCAAGAAAATACCGACCTTTCACTCCGCACGCACGAGACCATTCTCGGCAAGGCGGGGGATATTCTCCCCCAGATCGTACACGAACTTCAAGCCGTAAAGGAACGCGCCTCATGAATAACCTTATGAATAAAGCCAGAACAAAAATCGTTGCGACCATCGGTCCCGCATCGCAAATGACGGATACGCTCGTGCGCATGATCGAAGCGGGGATGGACGTTGCGCGGTTGAATTTTTCCCACGGCTCCCATTCCATGCACGCGATGGTACTCCAAAGCGTACGCGAAGCGTGCAAGAGAACCGGACAACATCTTTCCATTTTGCAAGACCTCAGCGGACCGAAAATTCGCACCGGACTTCTCGAAGAAGCGACCGTAGAATTGAAAACGGGCGGTCAATTTACCTTTACCATTGATGACATTCGAGGCAACGAACAGCGCGTCTCTACCACGTATAAACGCCTTCCGCAGGATGTGAAGATCGGCGACACGATTCTTGTGGACGACGGCAAAATGAAACTCACGGTTGCATCAAAAACGGAAACGGACGTCATCTGCACTGTGGTGAACGGCGGAATTCTCGCTGAAAAAAAAGGCATGAATCTGCCCGGCGTGAAGGTCAGCGTCGCTTCGTTTACCGAGAAAGACGTCGAAGACCTGAAATTCGGGCTTGCCAACGATATCGATTATGTGGCGCTGTCGTTCGTGCGTAGCGCGGACGACATACGTCAATTGCGTGAAGTGATCATTAAAGAAGTGCAGAAGGGCAAGCGCGTCCCCATTGTCGCGAAGATTGAAAAGCCTGAAGCTGTCGAGAACATTGATGAAATCATCGCAGAAACGGACGTG
>DATCJD010000227.1:0-3734 GCA_036507435.1 Bacteroidota bacterium | reverse complement strand
AGTAGAAATTTTTTCATGAGTCCGTCCCTATATAAAGATGAACCACGAAGGCGCTAAGTCACAAAGAACTTCTTGATGTAATTTTTCTTCGTGCCTTTGTGTCTTGGTGGCTATGTTTTTGTTATAATACAATCGCAAACGCGCGCACCGGGAAACTTCCGAACTGTTTCACTTTCACCGGCACGGCGAAAAATCTGAACCCGGCATCGGGCAATGTTTCGAGACCGCACAAGTGTTCAACGACGGGAATGTTCGCTCCGAGCAGAAGAGTATGCGCCGGTCGCTCGCCGTCCTTCGTACTATCTATATTAAACGAATCAATGCCGACCAAAGCCGCTTTTCCTTCAACCAAGAAATGCACGGCGTCGCGGGTGAGATACGGATGGCCCTCAGCGTACTGGTCGGTGCGCCAATGCTTGTCCCAACCGGTATGTACCAATATTGCCTTGCCGCGGACGTCGATTCCCTCGAATGTTTCCGCACCGATTGCGCGGCCCGTGGCAAGCTTCCATCGAACAACGATGCCGTTCAGGTTTGCAACCGAGGCGAGCGGCAAGTCGGAGAGGTCCTTGCCCTGCGCGTAGCGGTGGAACGGCGAATCAATATATGTTCCGGTGTTGGCGACCATCTCGATCTTGCCAATGTGGGATTCGGTTCCGGGTGCATATTTTCCTTTAGACGATTCCCGGCTCATGTGCTCGGAAATCACCGGTCCCGGCAGTCCTTTATACGTGACCATGCCGTGTTCAACGGTGTGGGAAAGGTCAATAAGCAGGGGCATAAAAACCCTTTTTAGAAAAACATGGCACAGAGGCGCACAGAGAATCCACAGAAAAATATTTCCCTGTTACCTCAAGATCTTCTCTGTGTTCCCTGTGTAATGCTTTATTTTTTGATAAAAAATTTTCTTGACAGAGTGAAACTTTTATTATATCTTATCGTAAAGATACGATAAAGAGATGGGGGTCAAAAATCAATATGCCGATTACGAAAACTGAAGAATTCAGAAAAGCCGACGTCAAGCTAGCAGAGCTTGCCCAAGCACTTGCGCATCCCGCCCGTATTGCAATATTGCGGACGCTTGCCGGCTGGTGTTCCCCGAACGGAAGCCAATGCGTCTGCGGGGACATTGTCGAGGTACTGCCGCTCGCGCAGGCAACGGTTTCCCAGCATCTCAAGAAGCTCAAGGACGTGGGACTGATCGACGGCACGATAGATGGACCACGTTCCTGTTACTGCATCAACTGGGAAACGCTCGCCAAAGCGGAAGCGATGTTCGGCAACTTCATCGGCAATCTACAATCGAATAACAAGGGCACAACATAACAAAAACACTCTGAGGAAACAACATGACAACGCAATTTGCTGTAAACGAATCACCGGAAAGGGGCAAAGATCAGGCGACGGAGAAAAACGTCCAGACGACGGGAACGCCGCAGTCAACATCCTGCTGTGGCGGGAAAAAGCCGGTCAGTTTGAGGATTACGATATAACCACAATGTCATTCCGAGGAGTCCCGGTGTTTTGTACCGGGACGACGAGGAATCTCATAGTTAAAGTGAGATCCCTCACTTCGCCTGCCTGCCGGTAGGCAGGTTCGGGATGACATCACCTTTATTACTCGGAGGAACCATGCCAGAACAGTATGCAGTCGCAGAAACACCGGAAAAAATCAAGGAGTTAGTGAAGGAAAAATACGGCGAGATCGCCGTCAAGGCGGGAACGCCGGAACAATCATCCTGCTGCGGTCCGCTGTGCTGTGGGGACGTTGAGTATTCCGTCTTTGCGGACGATTACACGAAACTCGAAGGCTACAATCCCGACGCCGATTTAGGCTTGGGCTGTGGCGTACCGACAGAGTTTGCAAAGATCGAGAAAGGACAGACGGTTGTCGACCTCGGCTCCGGCGCGGGCAACGATGCGTTTGTCGTGAGGTCGATTGTCGGCGAGACCGGCAAGGTCATCGGCGTGGATATGACCGGGGCGATGGTTGAAAAAGCCCGGCAGAACAACGCCAAATTGGGCTACAAGAACGTCGAGTTTGTTCTCGGTGAGATCGAGAGCCTGCCGTTGCCTGCAAATTCCGTAGATGTTGTCATCAGCAACTGCGTTCTGAATCTGGTGCCGGATAAATCGAAGGCGTATTCGGAAATCCACCGCGTGCTCAAACCGGGCGCGCATTTCAGCATTTCGGATGTGGTGACGTCAGGCGAGCTACCGGAGAAGATCCGCACCGCGGCCGAGATGTACGCCGGATGTGTTGCCGGTGCGACGCAGAAGCAAGCGTATCTTGATATCATTGCGAAAACGGGATTCAAAAATGTTACCGTTGTGAAGGAGAAGCAGGTTACCGTTCCGGATGAAACATTACTGCAATACCTTAGCGAAGCGGAACTGGCGGAGTTTAAAAAATCCGGCAGTGGGATTTACAGCATAACGGTGTACGGGGAGAAGTAAAAACTGCGGGGGTGAGAGGATGCTGGGGTGAGAAAAAAAGGGGGAGAGAAGTAGAAAGCACACTTTCGCGACGGTGTCCTCACCGAGCGAAAAACATGTTGTCTCGGTGGGAGACCTTCGACAAGGAGGAATTTACAGCATAACGGTGTCGGGGAGAAGTAGGATACAGTTTGAAGATGTCATTCCGAGTCTCGGCGCCTTATTGCCGAGGCGAGGAATCTAACTGGCTTCAAGAACGAGATTCCTCGCTACGCTCGGAATGACACTTAGAGTATCACACCACCGCCGCGCTCAACGAGAACACCGACGGCATCCAATTTGCCAACACCCGCCAGCTATCGCCTTCGTTGCGGCTGTAGAGAATATGACCGCCGCTTGTGCCGACGTACACGCCGCACGGGTCACATGTGTCCACCGACATCGCCTGGCGGTACACGTGCACAAACATCTCCTTGGCGGGCAAGCCCTTGTTCAGTTTCTGCCACTTCGCGCCTTTGTTCTTACTGCGGTACACGCCGAAGCCTCCGACAGGTCCGCGGTACTCGGCTCCCTCTTCCGGAATGACGTACACGGTATTGGGGTTGTGCGGATGAATCGCCAGCGGGAATCCGAACCGTGCGGGAAGCCCCTTGCTGATATCCACCCAACTCGTGCCGCCGTTATCACTGCGATACATACCGCAATGGTTCTGCTGGTAGAGCACGTCCGGTTTATCGGGGTGCATTTCCATGTGATGCACGCACTGCCCGACCTCGGGATATTTCTCAGGCATGAAATCCGCTAACACGCCTTTATTGCGCGGCTCCCACGACTTGCCGCTGTCTTCGGTGACGAACGCTCCTGCCGCTGAGATACCGACGTAGAATTTTTTCGGGTTCGCCGGATGCTGGGCAAAGCTGTGCACCATCATGCCGCCCGCGCCGGGGTTCCATTTATCGCGCGTCGGGTGGTCGGTTAAGCCCTTAATTTCCGACCAGCTTTTGCCGGAGTCTTCAGAGCGAAACAGCGCGCCGGGGTCAACGCCCGCGTAGAGCACCTTGGGCTGGGACGCGTGTCCGGGCCACACCGCCCACACGCGCTCGACCTTCTTTCCGCGCGACTCTTCAAACCGTACGCCGCCTTCCGATTGCACCCAGGTTTTTCCCATGTCCTTGCTGATGTGGACATTTGGACCCCACCAGTAGGAGTTCACCGCGGCGTACAGTACGGGCTTGCCCCCACGGGGCTTGCCGCGTGTATCGAGCATGATATTGTTGACGTCAGCGCCTTTGAGCAAT
>DATCJD010000226.1:0-6534 GCA_036507435.1 Bacteroidota bacterium | reverse complement strand
AACCAGGCATCGCAGGATCAAGGGCGAGCAATGGCCTCCCTCAACAGAGCGGCGACGCAGGTGCAGCAGGCGCTTCAACAAATGATGCAGGGCGGGGGCAGCGGCATGGGCAGTTTGATGCAGCAACTCCAGATGATGGCGGGCCAGCAGATGGGGCTGAATATGCAGACACAGAAACTTGGCGAGGGCGAAATGTCGCAGGAGCAAGCCGCACAAGCGGCGCGCCTCGCGCAGGAACAAGACGCCATCCGAAAATCGCTCGAACAGCTGAACGAAGAAGCCGAAACCAGCGGCGACCGCGACCGTATGTTAGGCGACCTCAGCCGCATTGCGGAAGAAATGAGAGAGGTTGTGCAGAATCTTGAACAGCAAAACGTGAACCCCGAAACAATCAAGAAACAGGAACGGATTCTCTCACGGATGCTCGATGCTTCGAAGTCCATGCGCGAGCGCGATTTCGAAAAGAAGCGCAAGGCGCAATCCGCAACGCAAATTACCCGCACAAGCCCGGATGAACTCGACCCCTCTATATTGGAAGGCGGCTTGCGCAACGACATGCTGAAAGCGTTGGAGCAGGGGTATTCGAAAGATTACCAGGAGCTCATCCGCCGATACTTCGAACAGTTACAAAAACTGCGCGGGAATTATTAACTGCTTTTCCTTCGCTCGGCCCCCAAAGGGGCAGACAGGAAAACTTCGCGAAGGTCTCTGACCGAGCGAACACAGTGCGTTGTCTCGGTTCCCAACGGGGAGGCGGGAGACCATCGACAATAAACGAGATTATTTTTTAGGGAGCAAGAACTGAACGACTATCGAAATCGTCGTGTCGGCTTGCGGTTTCGGGATTTCCGGGTCCTCGAAGAATTTGTACGCCGCTACAGCGCGCATCACATCGTAATATAGGTCGAAAGAGATGCCCCGTTTTAGATTAACGCCAATCGTTTTCTTCTCATCATTCAGCCTCGCGTCAACGTACACAACTCCAGAGACATTACTCCTTACTGCTTCGGCGGGGTAGGGAATGTGGCGTTTTAAACCTTTGGGACCGGCAACGATAAAGACAGTTGGTTCTTTGAGAGTGTGTATGTTATCGACATTTGCTTTTAGTGCTGCCCCCTGCTTGCCGAGCATAAAACTTATCGGAATAGACATTCGTACCTTTACAGGTTTACCCTGCTGTTTTCCGGGAATGAATCTGGTGGAGAGTATAGCCTTCATTGCCGCTTCGTCGCACCCTGCCCCAATACCTTTGACAATAGAGGTACCAGTCACACTTCCGCTTTCATCAATAAAGACTTCGACAAAAACCGTGCCTTCCACGCCAGCTCGTTTTGCTATTTCCGGATAAACGACTTTTTCTTGAATAGCTCTGATACCGCCGATGGGTTCCGGGAAATCTTCGACGGTGACGGAGTAAGCCGCTTTATCGTCACGCGGGTCTTGGGTCTGAGCAAACTCTTGTTTGACGTTTTGCCGGGCAAGCCCTTGTGCAGACAATGATACTAAAATGAGAAATAGTAAAGTTGAGAATATTCGTTTCATCGTCATCTCCTTCAATTATTGTGCCGAGCCGTTGCCGGGGGAATAATAATCCTGCACTTCAACAGTCGGCAGGCTCATGATGTATACAGGTTCTTGTAGTATCTCCGGTTTGCGGAGAAGCGATGTCGCGAGCACGCCGCTACCGATTGCAGTCAAGAGAACCAGTGCGGCGAGCGGCAGGGAAAGTGACAAGCGTCCGCTCGAAACCGCAAACCACCCAGCGCCTGTTGCGCTGGCGCTCAGTGGCGCAGAAACAGGAATCGGCTCAGGTATAAATGATGGTGGCGCCGAGGGTACCTCCGCGCGCATCGTCCATGCGAACCGCGCGAGCGGGAAGGCGGCTATGGAGAGGATGATTGCCGCGACGGGGTACGAGACATCGATCAATATTTGCTGATTCTGCATGAGCCACACGGCTCCGAGGAACAACCCCGCCCCAACGAGCAACATCAACGGGACGGCATATAACCCGCGAAGAGACCGCGCAATAACCCCGCAAAGCAACACGCTAAATAACGTAACGTACAGGGGCCAGCGTTCTGCCTTACGCACAAGGTTTGTGCCAGAAAGAATATTGTCGAGCAATGTCAAGTAGGCAATATTTCGGTACCCGGCAGACCCGCTGTACGAACCGGCATCGGCCCACTGGATGGTTATGATCTTGTCCCGGAAGAGTTCTTCAAAACCCTTCAATGTTTGCGTCATGTGTGTTGAAAGCGATGGGAGCTGAGGGTTTCCGGCAGAGAATGTATAGTTAACGACTTCATACTTCGAGTTCAAAGGGTCCACTTCATCCAGGCGAAAAAAAGCGGCATACTGCATCCCGAGCGACGGGCTGAAGGAGTAAAGATAACCATCGTCCGAAACCGGGAGCCGGTAGTTTCCCACGGCCACCATATTTTCTTGGTTCTCAATTGATGGAGCGCCGGAGTACTTGCGCAACACTTCAAGCGCAACGTCGGGCACCGGTTTCCCGGTCCGGACGTCCGTATAACCGTACGGAACGAACCGCTGAACAAACGGCGACCGCGATAATTCTTCAACCTGAAAGGTGAAATGTGCCCAGGGAAAATCCATTTTCCCAGAGAGGGAATTATAGACTATGCGCTTTTGTGGAAGCAATGGTTCCTCTCTATCCCTCGTCCCGAACACGACGATGCCGGTTTTTTGAAGCTCAGAAACAAGGTTCAGATGCTCATCCAAAGGCAGGATGTTAGGCGGTAAATCCATCAGCATCACGCGGGCGCCTGCTTGTTGGAGGTCGCGCGCGATTTTAAGGCACACCTCAAGATACCGTTTCGGGTTGTTATCGGGCGTTAGGAGCGCGATACTTCTCAGGGTGCCCTCGCTTGACTCAGCTACAGCTTTGTTGGGTAGATTGAAGACAGGGATCCGGAGAAGATAGAAATACGGCAGAGCGCGGAAATCCAGTACGTTAGTCAGAGAAAGGAGTGCAAAAGCTATTACAATATTGAAGCCGATGAGAATAAAACGTGCGTTCAATGTTCGCGCGTTGCTTACAACAGTTTTGTACAAACGTTGAACTGGATTTGTCAGAACATTCTCATAAAACTTTTTCACCCCGCCAGATAATTGTCCGCGTACGTAGAAATCCTGGAATAACAATCGAATAACGATAAACCACGATACGACCATGGCGGCAACCGTGAGCGAATAAAAATTCATATGTCGCAGGATGGCATCCCTTGTCATAGCAATCGCCGGTACAGTCACGAAGACCGCGAGAGCGGTAAACAGGACGATGGCAAGCCAGCGGAGAAACGATTCGATTTTCATATCAGCACCTTGTCAAAATTATTGAGTCAGTGGAAATGGTTGACCATAGGGCGCGGTGGAGACCATGCCGCCCGGCTGTCCAGTTGTCGTTGATTGAAGAATCTGCGGACCGAATAGGAGACTGCTCATCAACAGGATAAATGCGATAGAGGCGGCAAGCGCAAGCCGGAACGCCGCGGGTCTGTTGTACTGCAGAGCATCTGCATTCTCTATTCGCGTATCGAACCCGGCAGGAAGCCATACCGGTGAACCAGCGGCAAGTTGCGACCGCAGTGCGAGCAGTGAGTTGAGAAAATTCCGGCACTCGCCGCACTCGCTAAGATGCAGAAAGAGAGCTTGCTGGTCCTTCGCGCCAAGCTCGCCGTCAATGAGCTGGCTGATGTGTTCTTGATAGTCGTTGTGTGTCATGGTATGCTCCTCAAAACTATAAATTATTTCCCACGAAAAACGCGGAATAACGCGAAAGATATTTTATATTGACTAATTTTTTCGCGTGGTTAGCGTGTTTCGTGGGCAAAGTCATTTCCTTCCTGCTCCCCCCAAAAACAGCGTCAATTTTTCGAAAGACGCGAAATGACGCGAAAAATTTTTATTTTTTTTAAAAGCATTTTTCGTGTGTTTAGCGTATTTCGCTGGCACAGTCGTTTCCTTTATTTCCCAAAATACGGCGTCAATTTTTTCAGCAATGCTTTGCGGGCTTTGAAAATTCTGGACTTCACCGAGCTTTCCGTTGCACTGGTCACCTCCGCAATTTCCGCGTACGAAAGCTGGTCGAACTCTCTCAGCACCAACACTTCTCGGTATTCTGTTTTCAATTCTGCCAGATACTTCTGGACGAGTTCCCGCGTTTCGATTTGTTGGTATAACTCTAACGGCGTTTCGTGGTTCCAGACATCGTCTTCCGAAAGAGCCTGCCCGTTTCGCCGCGTCTGTCTCAGCAACTGCATCACTTCGTTGTGAGCGATGCGGTACATCCATGCGCGAAATGCTTCACGCTTCTCGAGTGTGCTGATACCCGCGCGGATTTTCAGGAATGTTTCCTGCGCGGCGTCTTGCGCGGACTGCTCATCGCCAATCAGCCGGTAACAGTACGCATAGAGAGGAGCTTTGTAGCGTTCGTACAATCGCCCGAATGCCGACATATCTCCCGTTAGTAATTGTTCGACGAGTTGACCGTCGCTCTGATTATGCAAGCAACCCTCTGTGGTGGTCGAGGAAACCGGTTGACGAAGCGTTGAAAATACTATTCCCTGTTTCCTTAAAGATACATGAGTTGGGCAAAAGTTGCTGTCCTCCGTTTACCGACTCTATACCGCCGCTCGCCGAAAAGCCTGTAACTTCATGCAAATCATGCTGTATTATGAACATAAATATATTTTGAAGAGGGCGAGAATTTTTCGTACTTTAACTTTCCTCATAAAAATTCATCCCAACTGAAAAAGCAATGACGACTGAAACTAAACACGCCGACCTTTCCTCACTCCGTATCGACAGGGCTTCGCTTGATGCACCTTCGGGAAACTCGGGCGGTCCTTGGATTAAGATATTTATCGGTGTTGTCATATTTGCGGTTGTAGCCGTCGGCTATTACTTCATCAGCAGGTTAGTCCAGTCCGAAATCGAAGTCCAGCTCGCGACTGCCGCCTATAGCTCGCCCTCGCTCGCGAATGCTGTGTTGACCGCAAGCGGCTATGTTGTAGCCCAGCGCAAAGCGGCGGTTGCCTCCAAAGGAACGGGGCGGCTGGTATTCCTCGGCGTGGAAGAAGGCGATGAGGTGAAACGAGGGCAAATCATCGCGCGGTTAGAAGACGATGATGTCGCCGCCGCGCAAGCACAGGCGAGAGCCAACTTGACGGTTGTGGAGGCGGAGTTGAAGGACGCGCAGCAGTGGCTCGACCGGCAGAAGCAGTTGCTCGATCAAAATTTAACTTCGCAAGCGGAATACGATGCGGCGGAAGCGCGACTCAACCGGGTCAACGCGTCCATCGTGGCGGCACAGGCGGCGGTAACAGCCGCAGACGTCGCGGTGGAGAATACGCGCATCCGCGCGCCGTTCGACGGTACGGTATTGCTCAAGCATGCCGATGTGGGAGAGATCGTTGCGCCGTTTGCTGCGGCGTCCAGTTCCCGCGGCGCGGTGGTGACCATAGCCGATATGAGTTCGCTCGAAGTCGAAGCGGACGTTTCCGAATCGAATATTTTCCGTATCAAGCCGAATCTTCCGTGCGAAATAGCTCTTGATGCCTACCCCGACCAGCGGTATCAGGGATTTGTCAGCAAGATTGTGCCGACCGCCGATCGCGCGAAGGCGACCGTGTTAGTGAAAATAAAATTTAAATCGTACGACAGCCGGGTACTCCCAGAGATGAGCGCGAAGGCGACATTTCTTTCTAAGGAAGCTGATGAAACCGCCGCCTCTGCTAAATCCGTGCTGACTGTTCCTGCTACCGCAGTGGCTGAACGCGACGGCAAGCAGGTGGTGTTTAAAGTCAGCGACGGCATTGCACGTGAAGTACCGGTAGTGACCGGAGCAAAACTTGGTTCGATGATGGAAATTCAAGAAGGAGTCAGCCCGGGCGATAAAATCATCGCCCGCGTGGACGAAAAGATTACCGACGGCGTAAAAGTAGCAGTAAAATAGAAGGAGAACGCATGGCAAATACGCTCATTGACATTCAAAATGTATCCAAATCATACCGGCGGGATAGTATGCACATTCCCGTGTTGAATGATATTTCGCTCACGGTCCCGGAAGGTGAATTCCTCGGATTGATGGGACCCTCCGGTTCCGGGAAGACGACGCTCTTAAATCTCATCGCTGGAATCGACAAGCCGAACAAAGGGAAGATCATCGTCGGCGGCACGGATGTTGCCAGCTTGAATGAGACCGCGCTCGCGAAGTGGCGCGCGCAACACGTCGGATTTATTTTTCAGTTCTACAATTTAATTCCCGTACTTACGGCGTATGAAAACGTCGAGTTGCCGCTCTTGTTGACGAAGCTCTCCAAAGCCGAGCGCAAGAAACACGTGGAGCTGGCGTTGCAGGTTGTGGGACTTGCCGACCGTATGAAACATTATCCGAAACAGCTTTCCGGCGGGCAGGAACAGCGTGTTGCTATTGCGCGTGCGATTGTGACCGACCCGACATTGCTTGTTGCCGACGAGCCGACGGGCGACCTTGATAAACACTCGGCT
>DATCJD010000225.1:0-3714 GCA_036507435.1 Bacteroidota bacterium | reverse complement strand
GTTCCATCGGCTTTACGGATGCGCTGGTTGGCGTCGCGTTTTATTCTCCCGTTACACCGCTCAACGCGGAAGTGTATGCCGGCGGCGAGGCAGGTATGATGTTTGCCCGCGCGGAAGCCGAAGCGTACGGCACACGCACGGAGAAGGTTTCCGATACCACGCAAACAAGTGTCGTCGTGGATACCAAAGGCACCTACCGCATCAATAAACTGGTGCTCAATGTTGTCGCGGGAGCCGACGTGCACGTGTTCGACCCGCTGTTCGTGCGGCTTGAGGCGAAGTATAAATTCGGCAAGGTCGGCAAAATGGAAGGCGATATACGGCGGTTCACGACGATGAGTACGGAAGAAACGTCGATTGAATTCGATTATTCCGGGCTGTTTCTGACCGTCGGCATAGGCATCGTGTTTTAACGCCATGAACCGCAGAGCATTTTTAAGTACATTTCCCGCTCTTTCAAGCCTTTCTCTGCTCCCGTGGGGGCTTGTTGCCGCCCGCCCGACGTTCTATAGAATTGTTCAATCCGGCGACCCCGATGCGCTGTTGTGCGCCTGGAAATTCGAACTTGCCGTTTCCCTCTCGTTGCAGAAGAAACCAATTGGCGCAGTGATAGCGGAGGTCGGGAAATCGTTCATCGGCACGGAGTATCTCGCCAACGGCATTGAAGCGCCCGGCGAGGAGCGGCTTGTGGTAAATATGCGCGGGCTGGACTGCGTGTCCTTCTGCGAAAACGCCGTCGTGCTGGCGCGGTGTATCAAGAAGAACGCGATGTCCTTCGATGAGTATAAGAGAGAATTGCAATTCCTGCGGTACCGCGACGGCGTTATCGAAGGCTACCCCAGCCGGTTGCACTACTTCACGGATTATATCTATGACGGCGAGAAAAAAGGCATTTGGCGGGACGTAACAAAAACGTCCGGCGTGTCCTATCGCAAACAGATTAACTTCATGTCGACGCACCCGAACGCATACCGGCAGTTGAAAGAGCATCCGGAATTGGTGCAGGTGATCGCACAGCAGGAGGAAGAAATCAGCAAGCGGGAGTTGTATTACATCCCGAAAAGCAGTGTTCACGCAATTGAGCACGAGATACACGACGGCGATATTCTCGCCATCACAACGGATATCGAAGGGCTGGATGTTTCGCACACGGCAATAGCGATTCGGCAACGCGAACGTCTCCACATGATGCACGCGCCGGACGTGGGATATAAAGTGATGATAACGGAGTTGCCGCTCGCCGAGTACCTTGCGAAGAATAAACGCCAGACGGGAATTATCGTTGCAAGGGCGGTGGAGCCGGTATAATATATTTACCATAACCTATGTCGAAGCGATTATTTCATATTTCTAGTCTTGTTGTCGTGACAGCAGTTGTATGCGCGGCGGCACAACAGCCCGTTGTCACTCCCCGGGATTCTGTGCAAGTTGTTATCGACGGAAAGCGGATTGCCGTTGAGTACGGCAAACCTGCGGTGCGCGGGCGGCGCATCATGGGCGATGCGGTTCCGCACAACCGCGTGTGGCGCACGGGAGCGGGCGAGGCGACGACGCTCACCACAACCGGCGATATTCAAATCGGCGATGCGGAAATCCCGCGCGGAATTTACACGCTCTACACCTTCCCGACCCCGACGCAGTGGAAGCTCATCATCAACAAGCAAACGGGGCAGTGGGGAACGATGTATAACCCCGACCTCGATTTTGCGCGCGTCGATTTGGAAGTCCGGAGAATCCGAACTCCTGTGGAAGAACTGACGTTTACATTAGAGCGGACGAATAACCATTCCGGCATCCTAAAAATCGAATGGGAGACGACAACGCTCACGGCGCCGTTCAAAGTGTTGCAAGATGCGTTTGTCGCAAGCCCGCGGGATTCTACGGTTATGATGTTACAAGGCAAGCGCGTCGTGGTGGATTACGGCCGCCCCTCACGCCGGGGACGGGCGATTATGGGCGCGGTAGTACCGTACGGCGAAGTCTGGCGCACCGGAGCGAACGAAGCCACCTCGTTTCGAACGGACGCCGACCTCGTGATTGACGGCGTGGAGATTCCGAGAGGATCCTATACGCTCTATACCCTGCCCTCGCAAAATACCTGGAAGCTCATCATCAACAAACAAACGGGACAGTGGGGGACGGAATACGACCGCGCCTTGGACGTCGCGCGTGTAAACCTGAAGAAACAGTCGCTGAAGAATACCGTTGAGCGGTTTACCATCGCGCTGGAGCCGACGGGCACTGAGTCCGGGGCGCTACAACTGATGTGGGAGAATACGATGCTTTCGGTGGGTGTTTCTGTAAAGAAGAATACGAATTAAAAAAAACGCCAGCCACGAAGGCACTAAGACACGAAGAAAGATTCTATTGAGCTTTTCTGTCTTCGTAGCGGTTTTTTGATGTATAGTTGATGGAAAGGAAATTCGCAATGCCGACAAAGATTGTTATCAAGAATAACGGCTCTATCAAAGTGGAGGGTGATTTTGAGTTGTTCGACCAGGACGGGAACAAGTTCGACTTAGCCGGGCGTACGGCAATTTCGCTCTGCCGGTGCGGCCACAGCAACGACAAGCCCTTTTGCGACCGTACGCACCGGGCGGTTGGGTTTTCAGCGCCGGTTGTTGCACGAACCCTGCCTCCACCCGCTCCAAAGACATAAGCAAGGGACGTAGAAAGCAGCGTAAGGGCACGACATGTCGTGCCCTTACAATAATTTTACGGCTCACCCGCCGCGCCTTCCACTACTGCTTCTTCGATGGGGTCGTGTTTCTTCGCGCCCGGCGGCTTCTTCCGGTATAAGACCAGATAGACCGATATAACAATCAGCAGTGTGGCGAGGAGCATTTCGTTCGTGAGCGCTTCGTTCGCGAACGCCCACCCGACGACCATCGCGACGACCGGATTGACAAATGTGTGCGTGGAGATGCGCGTCGCGCTCGTGACCGTCAACAGCCATGTGTACGACGAGAACGTAATAATCGAGCCGAACACAATGAGATACGCCAGCCCAAGCCACGAGCGCATTGTGACTTGCGAAAAATCGAACGCCGTCCACTCGCCCAACAGATAACTTGCCGTAGCAAGGAATACACCGCCGCACATCAACTGCAAGCCGCTCGTGATGAGCGGCGAGCGCGGGAGTTTCGCCACGCGCGCATACACCGCGCCGATGCTCCACGAGCATGTGCCGATGAGTATCCCGATTGAGCCGAGGACGTTCGCATTCTCAAAGTCAAACCCCTGCGGCGCAACTAACAACGCGATGCCGCTCACTCCCAACAGCATCCCGAAGGCTGTCCGTTTGCTGACGACCGCTTCTTTTGTAAAGATCGGTTCCAACACCGCAATCCACAGCGGCTCCGAGGCGATGAGCAATGCCGCCACGCCGGAGGGCACGGTCTTCTGCGCCCATGCAAGCACGCCGTGCCCAACAAGAAAAAACAGAAATCCGATAAGCATCAACGAAGGCAGTTCTCGGCGGCTAACGTTCGCGTCGCCGCGCAAGCGCCCCCATGCGTACAGTGCCGAGCCTGCTATGAGCGAGCGCATGCCCATCATCATGAACGGCGGGAATGACTCAATCGCGTACTTGATGGCAAGATACGTCGTGCCCCAGACGAAGTATATCGCCATGAAGGCGGCGAGGAGTTTCAGTTTATTGGGTTGGTCGGAGGTCATCTATTCAGTTATTCCAAACATCATGAAGTACGTGTC
>DATCJD010000224.1:0-7691 GCA_036507435.1 Bacteroidota bacterium | reverse complement strand
ATCTTGCGGTAGAAGCCAACCATGGAGCCGTCCGCATCTATGATAGCCGCGCTGTTATGGTAAATGCCGGCGGCGCGTCGCTCGAACACCGGGACGACAATCGCTACGCCTAACTTTTTCGCAACAGCGCTGACGGCTTCGGTTGTGGGTCCCGGCACGGCTTCGGCGAGGTCGAAAAACCCCGCGTCTTCGCTCTGGCAGAAATACTGCGAGCGGAACAGCTCCGGCAGGCAGATGATGTTAGCGCCTTTCTTAGCGGCTTCTTCGATGTTCGCAATGCCGCGGTCGAGGTTGTCCTTCGCGTGTGCCGACATCGACATTTGAATCAACCCGACTTTAAATTGTTGTGGCGTGGACATGGTATGATAGTACGGAATAATTTATAGGGGTTCAATAATCTAGAAGCTCCATGGAGAAATAATATTAAGAGTTCAGGCGGTCACGGACCATTCCGTGACCAGCTACATACTGCAGTCACGGTGTGGACCGTGACTGCCAAGTTGAAATTCAGTTGATAGAAATTCAAAGAATCGGCCGGTTCCGGTACTCGTCGTAGTCGGGTACAAGGCGGTCGTAGGTGCCTTTCATGATCGAAGAGGAAATCATGAAGTCCGCCGTCGAGCGGTTGCAGGCGATAGGAATATTCCAGACGACCGCGACGCGCAGAAGCGCCTTCACGTCCGGGTCGTGCGGCGCAGGCTCGAGCGGATCCCAGAAGAAAATGAGAAAATCGATCTCTCCGTTCACGATCTTCGCCCCGATTTGCTGGTCGCCGCCGAGCGGTCCGCTCTGGAGCTTGGTGATTTCAAAGCCAAGCTCTTCCTGTAAGTACGCGCCGGTTGTGCCGGTAGCGCAGACCATGTGCAGAGCCAGCGTCTCGCGGTTATACTTCGCCCATTCGAGCAAATCGCGTTTCTTGTTGTCATGCGCAACAAGCGCGATTTTCTTGTGTTGCGTCATTTGGATTTTCTTGTATGCCATACCGCTCTCACCTCTTTCTTGCTGTAGTGATTTACGTATTTGAATGCAACGCGACGCGGTTGCCTTCGCTGTCTTCGAACACCGCCATGTAGCCGCGGTCGGGACTAATTTGTCGTTTGGGAATCAGCACCTTGCCGCCGCGTTCTTGAACACGGTCGAGGACGGCCTGCAAATCAGGATTGCCGTTCAGATAGACGAGCGGTCCCTGATGACTCGGATGATAGAAGTCTTTGTGCTGAACCAATGACCCGCCGACTCCTCCCGGCTCGACAGGAAAGAGCGCCATCTTCAAGTCGGCGTTAATATCTAATTCATGCAGTGTCGTTTTGAAGATGAACTCGTAAAATGCTTTCGCCCGTTTGATGTCGTGGGCGGGAATTTCAAACCAGTCGACCATATTTTTGAATGTCTGCATGTGTATCCTTCATCAGTGAGTTATATTTCTTCATCGTACAACCACAGCGTAAATCCAGCGTTGAGACGGATGGAGAACTTCGATTCGAAGTCCGCGACAGATGCCCACGAACCTATAATATGAACATCGAAGATATTTGAGACCTGCAACCCAAGTCCGCCGGAGATTTGCCAGCCGTCGTAACTATCGACGCCGGAACTGTAGCCGCCGCCGGGTCCAATGTAGATCGTCGGATCTCCGTAATCGAACGAGAGTCCGTAATACCCGATGTTCGTTATAAGGTACGGTTGTGTAGCGGTTGAAGAAGATAAGCCGTAGCGGACGCCAAAATCGAAAATAAATGTGGACGAACTAACGTCCTTCACGCCGTTCGTTGTTCCGTTCTGACCGATGATATCGAGATTCATCATTGCCGTCCACCGGTGGTTGAACCGGTATCCAATCGCAAAGCCGCCTCCGATGCCGTTATCAAGCAGAGCGGTATCGGCATACATATTGCCGAAATCATCCGTCGTCAGCGGACTGACACTATGGAACTTCCCTAAGGTACTCGCGTGGAGATTAATGAATGCGCCTTCCTGCGCACGAACACGCACGGGAAATACGAGGCACGTGAACACTACGACGACGGTAAGCTGTTTCATGGGGAACTCCTCGGATAGTATGAGGAGAACGTAACGAAAGGTTCTCTGATTTTCAAGCAGGCGTTCCGGAAGCCTGCGTTACGCGCAGGGGAGTTGGAAGCATCATCGTATGCAAAGCCGTGTTGGCTACCCGGGCTTTTTGGGAATCCACCTGGGGACTCTCTCCTTATATTCACGATATGACTTGCCGAAGGTTTTTTCCAGCGCGTGTTCTTCGTACACGATGACAAAAACGTGCGCGAGAAGCAGGAAGAGAAGCGAAAACAGGACCATGGAGAGAGATTGATACAACAGACCGAAACCGATAAGCACAACAGCCGCTCCTAGATACATGGGGTTGCGTACATACCGGTAGGGGCCGCGCGCGACCAGTTGTCGGGGAGCGTCGAACGGCGCCGGGGTTCCGTCCCCCCGAAGGACGAATGTGGCAATACACGAAATCACGATCATCCCCCCGACGACCATCAACGGAATTGCCGCGGTTTCTACGGAAACGGGGAGCGAAAAACCAAACCCTTCATCGTACCGACGTACGCTCAGCGCAAGATAACCCCAGAGATACACAAAGGCTGCTGCATAGAAAAGGGAGCGTAGGGCAGTAAAGAGTTTGAGCATCCGAGGAAAGTTATCGATAAATATGCATAGCATCAACTTCAAAAGTTTTCTCCGGACAATACACAGATACGCTGGCGATGCTATCGGTGACGTGAATCGTAAATGTTATTTTTTTATCGGTGCTGATGCTCTCAACTATTGTTGCCGCTCTGAGCGGAACCAGCATGAGCTTCGGCGGATTTGGAAATACGCTGTAGTATTCCATGTGGATTGTCGTAAACGGTTTCGCCTTGATAAGCCATGTATGAAAGCCCGGCGGGTTCGAAATGCCGAGGTAACCGCTTCCGGAAAATCGTTTCGTGTAGAGAGCCAGTTCGCTGTTCGAGTTGTCCACGCGCCCAAACCACTGGCTGGTGTCGTGCAAGAGGTTCGCGTCCACCGGGTACGAAACAAGGTCGTTCTCGCCGTACGCCACCGGATATGTTCTCTGGATTCCCTCCCTGTACGAGGCGACTGAAATGCCCTCCTCGAGCGTACGATGCTCATCTTCTATTTTACTGACTGCATACGACCGTGCGGCCTCATCGTAGAAACCACTGCCCGTTTGTGCGACAACACTGTAGGCTACGCCCCCATAGGGGTTGCGAACAAGCTCGTGAAATGAAAGCACGTTCCCCGGGCTCTCAAACTCCGGGTTCGCGTAGAATAGGATTCCGAACGTGGGGTCGTACAGATGCCATGCTCCATCGTAAAACACCTCGCTCACGACGTGGCTTCCTACATCCACGGCGTAGATGTAGCTGATCTGGCGTGAGGGCAAGCCTGCCGCCCGGCAGAGCATCGTAAACACTTTTGATTTCCCGTAGCACAGAGCGTATCCATTCCGAAGTATTCTGGTGGCGGTACCATTGTTGTGCTTTAACACGAGGACACTGCTTACGTACTTCAGTATGCGGAGACTTTTCTCGTCGTTCGTAAGGTCCGTGCTGTTCTCAAACAACGTATCGAGGATGGCGCTGAGGATATCTCGGTTTTCATTCTTCGGGAGCGTGATATCTGCTTGCTCTACCCTGCGAGCAAAGCTTGAATCGGCATAACGAACAGTGAACATCTTTTCATAGCCTTCGTCGGGTGTTTCGGCAAGATGAAATAACAACACCATGAGGACAATGCCGAGAATCAGATTAAGCGCTAGTAAGATTTTTTTCATGAGCGGTCATCTTGTTTCGAGTGCCACGGCTTGAGTTCCGGGTAATGCCGAATAGACGCACGTGTCAAATCTACCCAGGAATTAGAGCGCCACGGACCGACTCGAAACTGCTTAAAGATTCCAATAGGCTTGTATCCCATTTTATAAATCGTGCGCAACCCGGCTTTGTTTTCCGGCGTCACGATGCCGGTTAATCGTCGGTACCCCGCATTGCCGAAAAAATGCCTCATGTACTCATTTTTCTTGAGCGCCATATCGTGACCCCGGAAGGCAGGGTCCGTATAGGATTCATACGTGTACACTTCATCGGGCGCAAGTGTGATCTCTCTTGAAAGGTGAGTGATCCAAACGTTTCCAACCGCCGCCCAGCCTGAGTGTACAATCTTTCTATTTTGTTGTACGACAAAACACTGACCTCCGGCGGCAAGCCGCGCTCGAACGTTCTCCGGATATTCTTCCGGATGCAATATGATATACGCTTCAATGTCTTCTGGTGTCAGCAGGCTCACGGCGATTGGGGGCGATGCGTGCGCAACGCGCGGGTGTTCTGCAATAATAAGCTCGAAGTAGATCGCGCGGCGGTACACAGTGTAGGCGAGAGTGCGATACCAAAAATTGATCAAGCCTTCTTCACGCAACACCGCCAGAGCACGCGCGAGAAGGTGGTTCTGCATTGTGCCGGTTTTCACTGAGTTTCCTTAACTCACAAGTATGTCGCCTCTGTGTTCCATCAAACAATCGGATTGTGGGGATTGTCGGCGCTACATCCTCCACAGGTACGACATCTTAAAGAAAAATCCGCGTCGCGTTTCGAGAAACTCATCCGCATTGATGTACGAGAAGGACGGGGCGTCCCATTGTGTGCGTTGGTAGAGTGAACCGTATCCCGCGTGCAGAACGGTGCCCGGAATGTAGGTGAAGGAAACAAGGTAGTCGCTTAACAACGAGCGGCGAAATTTATTGTATTCGAGGATGCCGCGGAAAAACAAGTATTGGTTGAACTGATAGGTCAGCCGGCTCCGCGCAATCGGGTACTCGTAGATCTTCTGTCCGTCGGATTCACGGTGGAAATCTACATAGGTGAGGCTCATATTCGCTTCAAATTGATTCCACGGTTGGAATACAACTGTTCCCGAGATGCGGCTTGTGCGCCCCTGGAAGGGTAATGCTGAAAAGTAAATGGCTTTTTTGTTCTGATAGAGGAGGTTGACGTTTATCACTTTCGTGACTTGTCCTCCGCCGCTGAGTGTGAATCCGCTTGTCTTATAGCGTTCACCGAGGAACACTTCCGTCGCGTAAAAATAGTTCGCGCTGGTGCTGAGTGCTCCCGTCAACACCGTACCAAGTGCGAGCGAGTTATAGGTTTCCCACAGCATGCTGAAATCGTCTCTCGTTTGCTCGGTATACAGCGTAATGTTGATGCGGCGAAAGAGCGGCGACTCGGGATAGATTTTCGGACGCGCTAATCCGCTGAAAGAAATAATCCCCGTGCGCGTGACGTAGCCGGCTTCGGCGGAAAAATGTTGTGAGAGTTTCGAAGCGCCGAGTTGCATGTTGAAATCGCGCGTCTCGTTACGATAGACCGTCGTGAACGCGTACCCGTCAACTTGCGTGTCGGCAGTGTTGTCTGTCGTTCGCGAGACGAGCGCCTGGTATTCAACAAATCCCGATGCGGAAAGCCGCAAGAAGCCGTCTGCCCCAGCGACGCGGTTAGAACTGTTACTAAGTTCCCTGCCCGTATAAATCCCGCCGACGTAGCTATCCTCGCCGAGCGCATACTTGTACCGAACGACCGGGAACACGGCTTTCTCGCCCGTCGCTCGCGATTGCGGGTCCAGCAATTCATCCACCGCATAGATGGAAGCGAGCGTACTGCGCTCACCGATTTTTCCTGAGAGCTTAATACCGACCAGCGGATTGACAATCGTGCGCGTATGCACCACTTGCGCGTTGCCGGTGGCGGAGAGACTGAAAATTTCCGTGCCCTCTAAGAAGAACGACCGCTTCTCCGGGAAGAATAATCCGTAGCGAAGATTTACGTCCACTTGCCCCGCGTCCGCTTCGACCTGGCTGAAGTCCGGGTTATACGTTCCGTCCAGCGTCAGGTTGGAAGTGATGCCGTATTTCACCGTCATGCTCAACTCGCCTTTGTCTTCATTGCGAACCAGATCGCCCTGCGGCGCGATGTATTTTTGGCTGTAGGTGACAGCCGGGAGGACTTCGAACAGACTATACGGTTCAAGTCCTTGATAAATGATCGGCTGCATTTGTGTAAGGAACTGGTAGCCCTTATTCGGGTCGAGCGACGGGTAGGAAACATGCTCAGACCGGCGGCTGACTCTGCGTTCGAAAAAGAGCGTCATCTCCACCGGATTATTATCCGAGTAGCGGATGCTCTGCACCGGGATTTGTATTTCCACGGTATATCCTTCATCGGTAATTTCCCCCGCGCTGTACCAAATCAAGTCCACGCTGAAATCTTCGTTGCCCGCGGCGTACCTGCTATCGCCCTGAATGCCGAGCGGGTTGACATAGAACGCGTAGAGTGATTGCTGGTCGTTGAACGAATCGAGATTGATGCAGACGAAATCGTGCGAACGGTTGTTATCGCGGTTGGTGATCTCCGCCTTAATGAGCGACGGCGTGGGGTCGAGGCACTTGAAGGCGAAATACAAATTCTCGCGGTCGTATGCCATGTACACGACGGTCGATTCCGGAATCGTTTTCCCGAAATCCGGAATAAAACTTCTGAACCCCGTCACATACGGCGCTTGGCTCCACACGGCGTCGTCAAGTTTCCCGTCGATGACGGGCGCCGTGTCGACAAGGATCGGCCTCATCGGCTCAAGCGTCCGCGGCGCGGGCGGGTCGTTGGCAATGACCGTGTTCACAAGAGTAAGCAGAAAAAGATTCGTGATGGCGATACGAACAAAGTATTTCAACGTGTCCTCCGGTATGAATGAATACTCTAATGCTCGTAAAATAACGTCACAGAATCAAGAAAGGTTTCATGTGTACGAGAAATAATCCTTTCAGCCTAAACAATCTGGTGATTTTTCCGTATGATATGTTGACAATAATAGTCAGGAGGTTCTTCATCCGTTGAACACCGAACCGGCTTCAGACCAGAGATTACGAGACGCGCTCCGAAACGACCTTTCTTCCGGAAGCTTAGGAAACAACTTCCTTCGCGAACTTCGTGAAATCCGCGAGTTCTACATCAGCCCGGAGAAGAAAGACCGGCTCAAAACCATGAACGTTGTGAAACGTTGGCTTTTTCTTACGTGGTGGATTTTGAAAAGCATGCTGTTAAAAGTGACCCCTTCCCGCCGCATCCTGTTGGTCATTGGAATTTTTCTCGTCTTCTTTAATCCGCAAATGAATGCCGAAGGCGTGCAGATTCAAAACCTGGATTTTTTCGGGAGCGTGATTCTTCTTCTGGTGCTCATGCTCGAGTTGAAAGATAAACTCCTTGCGCGGGATGAACTCGAAGCGGGCAGGAAAATTCAACAGGCGCTTACGCCCGAACGAAACCAGTCGTTCCCCGGCTGGTCGGTGTGGCTCTTTACCCGTCCGGCAAACGAAGTGGGCGGCGACCTTGTCGATTTTCTCGAACTCGACCGCGGTTCAGCCGCAGTGATACTCGCCGACGTGAGCGGCAAGGGGTTGAAAGCCGCGCTGTTGACTGCGAAGATTCAGGCGACGGTGCGCGCACTTGCGCCGGACATCCGGTCGCTCTCTAAACTGGTCGCGAAAATTAATGAGATATTTCACCGCGATAGCCTGCCAAATATGTTTGCGTCGCTGTTATTTGTGGAACTGAAACCGAACTCCGGCAAAGTGCGTTACGTGAACGCAGGCCACTACCCGCCGGTCATTCTCGGCA
>DATCJD010000223.1:0-4988 GCA_036507435.1 Bacteroidota bacterium | reverse complement strand
CGAGATTGACATCAAGCGGATTGCGAAGCTCATTCAAGATTCACGAGCAGACATTGTGGCTCTGCAAGAAGTCGACCGTTGGACCGAACGCACAAAAAAAATTGACATCATGAATGAACTCGTGGATTTAACCGAGATGACCTACGCGTTCGGCAAGACAATTGATTTTCAGGGCGGCGAGTACGGGAATGGAGTGTTAACGCGATTCCCGATTCTTGAAGAACGCAATGTGCTCTATCCGATGACGCGGCCGATAACGCAGGAAGGCGAACAGCGCGGTGTGATGCAATTGGTGCTGGACGTTCGGGGACAAGAAATTGTCCTCATGAACACTCACCTCGACCACAGCGACGAAGACGCCGAACGCACCGCAAGCGCGACAATCCTACGCGAATCAGCACAGAGCTATGCCCCGCGCCCTATCATCCTCTGCGGCGATATTAACGATGTTCCGGATAGCCGTACAGTCGGTATATTGAAGGAATATTTCAGCGATAGTTGGGAGATTTCTGGGGCTGGAGAGGGTTTTTCGTACCCGGCATCCCAACCTGTCAAAAGAATTGATTATATTTTTGTTTCCAAACCCGTCTCTTCTACGGGGGTATCGCTTCGCCCAATTTCTACCCGAGTCTTGAAAAGCGACGCGTCAGACCATTTGCCTGTTCTTGTGGAATTTGAAATCATCAATCATTGACCTATGCTCGATATTAAATTCATACGTGAAAACTACGACGCCGTCCGCAAGGGCGCTGAGGCCAAAGGCTTAACCGTCAATCTTGGAGATATCATTTCCCTCGACGAAAAGCGCCGGGCGTTGATTCAAGAAGGCGAAGCGCTGAAAGCGAAACGCAACCAGGTCTCTGCGGAGGTCGGCAAAAAAAAGAAAGAAGGCGCCGACGCGTCCGGGTTGATTGCGGAGATGGAGGTGGTCAAAAACCGCATCCAATCGCTCGACCACGAACTGCACGCGATTGAGCATTCGTTGAATGCGTTACTCCTGAATGTTCCCAATCTCCCGCATCCGTCCGTTCCGGTCGGCAAGACTCCCGCGGACAATAAAGAGGTCTTCGTGTGGGGCGAAGCACCGGCAGTGGACTTCCAGCTTATGCCCCATTGGGAGTTAACTGAGAAATTGGGCATCATAGATTTTGCGCGCGGATCGAAAGTCGCCGGAGCCGGCTTCCCCTTCTATGTGGGCAAGGGCGCAACACTGGAACGCGCACTAATCAATTTTTTTCTCGACCAGGCAATACAACACGGCTATACGGAAATCATACCCCCTATTGTCGTCAATGAAGACAGCGCACGCGGCACAGGACAATTGCCGGATAAAGAAGACCTGATGTATGCCGCCGAACGCGACAACCTGTTCTTGATTCCGACGGCTGAAGTACCGGTCAGCAATTTTCACCGCGATGAAACACTTCAAGAACAGGATTTGCCGTTGCAGTATGTAGCGTATACGCCCTGCTTCCGGCGCGAAGCAGGCTCGTACGGCAAAGATGTGCGCGGGCTGAACCGGCTCCATCAATTCGACAAAGTGGAATTGGTGAAATTTGTTCACCCCTCGACGTCGTACGACCAGCTGGAATCGTTGCGCGCGGACGCAGAACGCCTCCTGCAACTCCTGGGGTTGCGGTACCGGGTGCTCTTGATGTGTACGGGCGACATGGGCTTTACACAATCGAAAAAATACGACCTTGAAGTCTGGGCGCCCGGGCAGCAGAAATGGCTCGAAGTGTCTTCGTGCAGTAATTTTGAGGCGTTTCAGGCGAGGCGGATGAATGTACGCTTTAAGCCCGCGAGCGGTAAACCGGAATTTGTGCATACCCTCAATGGGTCTGGACTTGCATTACCCCGCATTGTTGCCGCGCTGTTGGAAGTAAACCAAACTCCTGAAGGAAAAGTCATTATCCCAAAAATTCTGCATCCGTACACAAAATTTGAAACTATCGGCTGAAGATAAATGAAATAGTAAAACGTAAAATGGAAAACGACAAATCAAAATTCAAAGTTGAATTTAAAAAAAGACTCTACCGGTTTACTCTGACTTTAATTGAGTTTATAGACAAACTACCCTCGGATAATGTCGCAAGGCGAATTGGAGACCAATTACTGCGTAGCGGGACAAGTATTATCGGAAATTATATTGAGGGACAATCGGCAAGCAGTAAGAAAGATTTTATCAACTATTTCAATACATCCCTCAAGTCCTGCAACGAAAGCAAACTCTGGCTGGCACTCTTACGGGATACCAAACGAGCACAACCGGCAAACGTAGAGCCTCTTCTGAAAGAACTAGATGAAATTACGAAGATATTTGCGGCAAGCATTTTGACACTAAAGGGAAAAAGGTAATGAAGCTATTTTTTTTTATTTATCAATTGTCATTTTACATTTTCATCTTTGATATATCATTTAGTTTATGAAGTCGCTTTTACGTCTTAAACCATACCTCCTACGCTATAAGAAGACGCTTTTTCTCGGTATTCTCACTGTCGTCGGAAGCAACCTGTTCTCGGTCGTTCAGCCGTTGTTGTTAGGCTATGCGGTGGATGAGTTAAAAACCGGGATCGAGAGTAATACGAACGTCACGGATAGCTTGATGATGTGGGCGTTCTACATTGTTGGATTCTCGCTCGTCGCCGGCTTTTTCACGTACCTGACACGCCAGACAATCATTGTGACGTCGCGGCACATCGAATTCGACCTGCGTAACGATTTCCTCGCTCACTTGCAAAAACTGCATTACCCGTATTTTCAGAACAAGCCGACCGGCGACCTGATGGCACACGCCACCAATGACATCGCCGCCGTGCGCAACGTGCTCGGTCCCGGCATCATGTATCCATCCGATACGCTTATGACGTTTACGATGGTGTTGACCATGATGCTCGTGACCGATTGGCAATTGACTCTCTATGCCCTTATCCCACTGCCGCTCGTCTCGATTGTGGTGTATAAACTCAGCAAAGCCGTGCATGAGAAATTCAACGAGCGCCAGGAACAATTCTCAAGGCTGACGACGAAGGCACAGGAAAATCTTTCCGGCATCAGAGTCATTAAAGCATACGTGCGTGAGCTGTTCGAGATCGACCAATTCCGCACAATTAGCTGGGAGTATCTCAAGAAAAATCTTATCCTTGCGCTCGTGCAATCCATTATGTGGCCCCTGATGTTCGTGCTGGTCGGGTTCTCCATTTTAATGGTTCTCTACTTCGGCGGCGTGCGGGTAATCGACGGTATCATTAGCATCGGAACGCTGACGGCGTTCTTTGGTTATCTCGTCATGCTCATCTGGCCTATGATTGCGTTCGGGTGGGTTGCGAACCTGTTGCAACAGGGCGCCGCTTCGATGGCGCGATTGGCAAAAATTTTCGACACCGTGCCGGAAATTCGCGACACAGAGACGACGAATCATGCCGTCACTGCGGTTCGCGGCGAAATCGAATTCCGCAACGTCACCTTTGCTCATAAGAATACCGAAAAGCAAACACTCAAGAATATTAACATCAAAATCGAGAGCGGTATGACGCTTGCCATCATCGGCTATACCGGGTCGGGTAAAACGACGCTCGTTAACCTTATCGCCCGCCTATATGATACAACGGAGGGCGTCATTTTGATTGACGGTACGCCGATTGCAAACGTTCCGGTCGCTGTGTTGCGGTCGAGCATCGGTTATGTGCAGCAGGAGACTTTCCTTTTTTCCGAGACAATTGCCGAAAACATACGCTACGGTGTCGATGACCATCTCGATGAAAAGCGGCTCCGGCATTCGGCTGACATCGCGCAGATTTCAAAAGACGTGATGGAATTCCCTAAGCAGTTTGAAACGATGATCGGCGAGCGCGGCATTACGCTTTCCGGCGGACAAAAACAGCGCACCAGTATCGCCCGCGCGCTGATGCGCGAACCGAACATTCTCATTCTCGACGACGCGCTCTCCTCCGTCGATACCTATACGGAGGAAGAAATACTCAAGAGACTGCGCGAATTCATGAAGGGGCGGACGAGTATTATTATCAGCCATAGAATTTCAACCGTAAAAGAAGCAGACCTGATCTGCGTGCTTGATAACGGGCAAATCGTCGAGCGCGGAACGCATGACGAGCTGGTTGCTCATGGCGGAATCTACGCCCACCTGCACGAGAAGCAGTTGCTGGAGCAGGAGTTAGAGGAAATGTAGATCAAGGAAAAAGTTGCAGTACGAATTACATGTCGGTAGGTCGGCGTTTACGCCGACAGAACAAATAAAGCTTACAGTATGAGGCCTCCCCACACAACGGTTCAAGATGCAATTTATTTTCTTACGACACATTGCGCAAAGGGACTGCATCCTTTTCAAAATAGAAAAGCATGTGAGGCATTCCTGAGTGTATTGCGAGAAAAGCAACAAACATTTAACCTAAGAATTTATGCCTTTGTCATAATGCCAAACCATACGCACCTCTTATTGCAAATGGCTGGAGAAACTTCAATCTCAAAATTAATGAATCATATTAACGGCTCGAGCGCAAGAAGAATTAACGCCGTGCTCCCTGAACGTCAACAAAAAATTTGGCAGGGAGGATTTTATGATGTTATCGTTAGAACATCCAAAGAGTTTGCTCTTAAAGTAAACTACATTCACCGAAATCCCGTACAGTGGAATCTTGTTGGTCGGCCGGAAGAGTACGAGTTTTCCAGCGCGCATTTTTTTTCTCGTACTTTTGGAAACCCCCTACTTCCAGGACACGAATTCGATGATTTTGGTCTGATGGGGTTTCTTCATTCAGTCAATTCAGTAATATAAAAAGAACGGTCGTCCTTAAGGACGACCTACCGATGATATTTTTTTATTTTATTTATGCACGAAGAAGAAGTACTCGGTAAAGCATACGACGCCCGATTGATGCGGCGGTTGTTAACGTATCTCAGGCCCTACAAGTGGCATGTTGTCGCCGGGATTCTGCTCAGCATTATCGTGAGCGGGCTTGAAGCCGTAC
>DATCJD010000222.1:0-4382 GCA_036507435.1 Bacteroidota bacterium | reverse complement strand
ACCGCTTTTGTTAGCGGAGCTCTCTGTTCTGTGTTGGCAGGATTTTTAGGAATGCAAGCGGCAACAAAAGCAAACGTCCGCACTGCCGAAGCGGCGCGTTCTGTCGGGCAAGGGAAAGCGCTGTTAACCGCGTTCGACGGCGGGGCAGTCATGGGCGTGAGTGTCGCCAGCATCGGACTGGTCGGCGTCGGTCTGTGGTATATGTTCTTTGGCAACCCTGAACACTCGAGCATTATTAACGGCTTCGCGATGGGAGCGAGTTCTATCGCTCTGTTTGCGCGCGTCGGCGGAGGCATATATACGAAAGCGGCAGATGTAGGAGCTGACCTTGTCGGAAAGGTCGAAGCAGGCATTCCGGAAGACGACCCGCGCAACCCGGGCGTCATCGCCGATAACGTCGGCGACAACGTCGGCGATGTGGCTGGAATGGGCGCGGATATTTTTGAATCGTATGTAGGCTCGATCATTGCAACCATCGCTATCGGCGCAACGCTACTGCCGGAAGGCTTGGGAATCCTCAAGGCAATGCCCGAGGTTGGCGACACCGACATTAAATCGATTCTGATGGCGCTCCCCCTTATCCTTGCCACAATCGGACTTATCGCATCGTTTATCGGCATCGGCTCAATGAGAATACTCAAGCAATTTTCGCCCGCCGCGGCTTTACGTTATTCAACGTTTATTTCCGCAGGCGTTTTCCTGCTCGGCAGTTTGTGGATTATCAGAAGCTATGATGTGAGCAACAATGTGTTCTGGGCTGTCTTCTGGGGCACAATCGCGGGTATTGCAATCGGCTTAATCACTGAATATTATACTTCTGGCGCGCCGGTCAAACGTATCGGATTAGCAAGTAAGACAGGCTCCGCTACGAATATCATTCACGGACTTGCCGTCGGTCTGGAATCAGCCGCGCTCCCCGTCGTCGCTATCTGTATCGCCATCTACGTCTCGAATGAAGTCGCCGGCTTATACGGCATCGGTATTGCCGCAGTCGGTATGCTGGCGACGGTCGGCATCACCATGTCGGTTGACGCCTATGGACCGATTGCCGATAATGCCGGTGGGATTTCAGAGATGTCCGGTCTTGGACCTGAAGTGCGAAAAATTACCGATGGATTAGATTCTCTTGGGAACACCACTGCGGCGATCGGAAAAGGATTTGCGATAGGCTCTGCGGCATTGACAGCCCTGGCGCTCTTCGCCGCGTTTTCACAGGCTATCGACCAAAACATGCTCTCGAAAGGGCTTTCACCGGTGCAGATTCTTATCACAAATCCGTACGTTGTGATAGGATTATTTATCGGCGGCATGTTTCCCTTCCTCATCGCCGCTATGACCATGACAGCAGTGGGCAGGGCGGCAGGAAAAATGGTGGATGAAATCCGGCGGCAATTCCGCGAAATTCCCGGATTGCTCGAAGGCAAGGAAGGCGCAAAGCCCGACGCCGCTCGTTGTGTCGATATCGCCACCAGAGGCGCGTTAAAAGAAATGGTTCTCCCAGGCGTGTCGGCTGTTGCCGCACCGGTCGTTGTTGGATTCATCTTGGGTCCCGCCGCTCTCGGCGGAATGCTTGCAGGCGCAACGGTAACGGGCGTTTTGCTGGCGCTCATGATGGCAAACGCGGGAGGTGCATGGGACAACGCGAAAAAGGCGATTGAAAAAGGCGAGGTCGAAGGCGAACGCAAAGGTTCCGACGCGCATAAAGCCGCGGTAGTCGGCGATACGGTGGGCGACCCGTTCAAAGATACGTCCGGACCTTCGATGAACATCTTGATCAAATTAATGTCGATTGTGTCGCTCGTGATCGCACCGTTGTTGTAACAGAAAGAAAGTGAGACTTCTGAAAAATTCTCAGAATAATGTCATCCCGAGCGAAGCGAGGGATCTCGCCCTTGAAGTTTAACGAACAAACGAGATTCCTCGTCACTTTGCTCCTCTCCCGTAGGGATGCCTACGGCAGGAATGACATCTTAATTCTATTTTTCAGAAGTCTCAAAGTAGTAGTACATATATAAACCCCTGCTCCAACACAGAAGCAGACGCTAGAGTCTCTCGGAGGTTGGGGCCATATCAATCATACAGTCCAAAGGGAGAAGAACTATGATACGCACGTACGAAACGACGTTCATCGTGAACGCCGGCCTCGACGACCCGCAAATCGATGCGGTCATCGAGAAAGTGAAGGAGAACATTGCGAAGAACGGCGGCGAAGTCCGTGAACTCACCAAGTGGGGCCGCAAGCGGTTCGCTTACGCCATCAAGAAAAAGAACAACGGCTTCTACACCGTTATCGAGTTTAACGCTCCGGGCGACGCGGTCGCCAAGCTTGAGCGGCACTACCAGCTCGACGAAAACATCATCCGGTATCTGACTATTGTGTTCGACAGCAAAGCGTTGAAAGCGCGTGCGGCACAAGCGGCAAAAGATCAATTGGCGGCAGAGCCGGTTCCGGCTCCTGTCCCTGTCCCTGTCAAACCGGCAGTTGTCACGGATGACGAAGATGACGACGAGGATGAGGCATAACCTCTTGCCGCAGTCGCTATTCACGAATCAACATAACTATTGAAACTGGAGAACACCCTTGAAACGTAAAACATCGACATTCTCGAAATCTTCATCCTCCTCGAGGGGTCCTGGAGGTCACAGCGGTCACGGAGGACCCGGAGGTCCCAGGGGTCCTCGCGGTCCACGTACGCCGCGCGGGGCGGGACAACTGAGGAAGCGACGAACCTGCCGCTTCTGCGACAATAAGGAACTGTATATCGATTATAAGAATGAGAAGCGCTTGCAACGATTTCTCTCGGAGCAAGGACGGATTATCCCGCGCAGGATTTCCGGCACGTGCGCAAAGCACCAGCGGCACCTCGTGATCGCGTTAAAACGAGCGCGGCATTTGGCGCTTCTCCCCTTCGTCGCCGACGCGGTCAGTTGAACGAACTACTCACTACAAGAAATTTGAGGAGCACGGACATGAAAGTCATTTTACGACAAGACCATATTAAACTCGGAAAGCTCGGAGACGTGGTGGATGTAAAAGACGGCTATGCGCGGAATTTTTTAATTCCCCGCAACATCGCCTTCCTTGCAACCGCCAACGCCGTGAAAATGCTCGACGAGGAGAAAAAGCAATCTGCCCGGCGAATGGACAAAGAAAAAACCGGGTCTGAAAAACTTGCCGCCGAGTTGGAGAAGTTATCGTTGACCATTCAAATGAAAGTGGGAGAGGACGAGAAGCTGTTCGGCTCGGTCACCTCCCAGATGATCGCCGACGGACTGCAGGAGAAGGGCATCACGCTCGATAAACGCATCATCGAACTTGACGAGCCTCTTAAAGCCCTCGGTATTTACGACGTCAACATAAAACTGCCCGGAAGCGTCACCGGCAAAGTAAAGGTTTGGGTGGTGCAGGAATAATTTTCCGTTGTGAGCATTTATCAACGCCAGCTTTCGAATACGGAAGCTGGCGTTTTGCTTTTTTAGTCAGGAGATATCACATTTCTTGACTTTTGTGCTAATTTTTGACTACTTTTTGATAGAATTGGTTGCTCTCATATTTATTCCCTCAGAGGAACTCACCGATTTTTATGGCTGAAAAAACTTTTAAAACTCTCGAAGAAGTAACGATACGGTTTGCGGGCGATTCGGGCGACGGGATGCAGTTGACCGGGACGCAATTCACGAACACGACGGCAATTCTCGGCAACGACCTCAGCACACTTCCGGATTTCCCCGCCGAGATTCGCGCTCCCCAGGGCACACTCTTCGGCGTCAGCGGCTTCCAGATTCATTTCGGCAGTACGGAAATTAATACCCCCGGAGACGCGTGCGACGTGCTCGTGGCAATGAACGCCGCCGCTCTCAAAGTAAACTTAAGCAGTCTCCTTGACGGCGGCGTCATCATTGTCAACACGGACGGCTTCAATGACAAAAACCTCAAGCTCGCAGGCTACCAGAATAGCCCACTCAAAGACAGTTCGCTTTCTAAGTATCAAGTTTTCGAAGTGGACATCAGCAAGCTGACTGCACTCGCACTGCAGGATATGGGCCTCTCCAGCAAACTTGTCGACCGGTCAAAGAATTTTTTCGCGCTCGGCATGATGTACTGGCTCTACAACCGCCCGATGGATTCCACTCTCGATTGGCTAAAAAAGAAATTCGGCAACAAGCCGGAGATCATGGAAGCGAACGTTCGCGTCTTGAAAGCCGGCTGGAACTACGGCGAAACGACTGAGATGTTTGCCGTGCGTTATGAAGTCGCCGCCGCAAAGCTCCCACCCGGGAAATACCGGAATATCATCGGTAACCAGGCGGCGGCATGGGGACTCATGGCGGCGGCGAAAAAAGCGAACATAGAATTATTCCTCGGCAGTTACCCGATTACT
>DATCJD010000221.1:0-4318 GCA_036507435.1 Bacteroidota bacterium | reverse complement strand
GGAGACGTTGCGGGCGCGTTGCCGTTTGCCGCGCTCTTATTGGGAGTCAGCGCCGCCGCGTTTACGGTATGCTTGCTCGTTGCGCACCGGTTCTATTTCCGGAGCTGGGTGGTGCGGTTTCAGTTTCAGGTGACGAGCAATTTACCGCAAACGTATCGGAAGCCGCGGTTGTTCGATTTCCGCAAAACGTCATGGCTTCCCTCCCAGCTTGAGGTACTGTTGAAAAAAGAATTTTTCCAATTCTTTCGCGAACCCAGCCAGTGGATTCATTTAACTGTCATGCTGGTACTGGTGACGCTGTTTGTGTCAAGCTTGCGGAGCATGGACTTGACATTGCGCGTCGCGGACATCCAGACACTCACGTACCTTGTGCTCTATGGGTTTGGGGGATTCCTTTCCGGCTCACTCGCACTTCGGTTTGTCTTTCCGATGATCAGCCTTGAAGGCAAGCCGTTCTGGTCGTTGCTCAGTTCGCCGATACACGTACGGAAAGTGTATTACACGAAATTCGTGATTGCCTTTCTCTTTATTCTGTTGCTGGCGCTTGCGGTGGCTATTTTTTCCAATTTGCCGTTTGTACGAATGTTCGAACGCAGGCCCCTGCTGATGTATTTCGGCGTCTTCAGCGCGTTCTGGCTCTCGCTCGCCATGGCGTCGCTGAACTTAGGCTTCGGCGGTTACTTTGCAAACTTCATAGAGAAGAACCCGATCCGCGTCTCGTCCTCGCAAGGCGCAACGCTCACGTTCCTGATTTCCTTGCTGTTCCTGTTCACGATGGTTGTTGTGGTCATTCTTCCCCTCACGAGTTATTTCGAATCGCTCTTTATTTTCACGGCATTCGACAACCGCTCGATTATCATTCCCGGTATTCTGATGTACGCGTTTTCGGCGATGCTCGCCATGTTCGCGTTTGTGATAGGGCTAAAGTCGTTGAAACGGGATTTTTGATATGGATGCCGTAGAGACGTAGCCTGCTGCGTCTCGGCAAGTCTGTGAGACGGTGCAAGCAATGTCTCTATAAATAGATTTGCTATTCATCCGCTCCCTCCGTATTTTACTGTCTCATGATAGACGAACCCACACTCGCTACTCTGTTAGAACAGGCGCGGTCGCTTGTCGAAGGCGGCAAGCGCCTGCACGCCGTCCAACTCTACCGCCGCATTACACAAGAAATGCCGACTCTCGAAGTGGCATGGATCGAATTGGCGGAAGTCTACGCGGAGATGAAGCAATTAGACGCCGCCGAGCACGCGTTGCTCGAAGCGCGGCAGTACAGCCGCGACCGCTACGAGATCACCTTCCTCCTCGGCAATCTCAACCTCAAGCGCCAGCACTACGATAACGCGCTCTCGTACTACAACGTACTCCAAACCGAGGAGAAACTGCTCCCCGCGCGTATGCGGACGCACCTGAATTTTAATCTTGGGCTGATCGCGTTCCACCGGAATAATTTCCGGCTGGCGGAAGATTTTTTCCGGAAAGTACAGCGGCTCGACCAGCATTTCCCGAAAATCAACGAATCCATCGGCGAACTGCTCCTGCGGCGCGGCGCGGTAGCCGAAGCGGTCGGCGTTTTGCAGACCGGCGTCAAGAACGACACGTACAGCTGGATAGGGCATTACCTTCTCGGCGTCGCGTTCATGCGGCTCTACGACTGGCGCAACGCGTACGAGGAATTAGTCACCGCCATTGAAATGGACCCCAAAGAACCCGCCGCGTGGCAATTGTGCGGCGAGGTACTGATAGCGCTTCAACAGTTGGATGAAGCGGAGCAGTACCTCCGCAAAGCGCTCGAGCTCAATCCGCACCTGACCGATGCGGTGGCGAACTTCGGCTCACTCTTGTTGAAACGCGGCGACTACCAGCGCGCACGGGAGTTTTTCGAAAAGGCATTAGAACTCGACCCCAAGAATCGCAAGGCACTGCAAGGCACGGCTGAATTAAACGTCGCAACGAAACTCCAACCCTGATGTTCATGTCCTTTCTTCGTATAGCGTTTTCACGTTGTATCGTCCTCACCTCTCTGTTCGTTTCATTCACATGGAGTTTCCCCGTCCAGCACGACAGTCTCACGTTCCAGCAGGAAGCGGAGCGGTTGTTCCAGCGCGGGGTTGAACGGTTTTCTGCCGGAGCGTACCGGGATGCGTTGGCGGATTTTCAGCAAGTCGTGCAACAACCCCGCAACCATCGTCTGACTGCCGCCTACCTTATGGCGGCGAAGGCGCATTATTTTGTAGGCTCACACCGGGAATCAATCAGGCTTCTGCGCGCGTTCTTCGACCTCTATCCTGAGTCGTCTTATACGGATGACGGGCATTACACGCTCGGACTCAATTATCATAAACTTCGCCGGAACGAAGAAGCGGCGGCTGAATTTCTTATCGTCATGCAGACCGCAGACGAACGGAATCTTGTCACACGGTCGGAAGAATGGCTGAAGCAATTAGCCGGTTCCTCCTTGAATATCGGGCATATCCAACTGTTACTGGCTGAAGCGACGACGGACGAAGCGAAAGCCCTGCTTTCAGTGCATTTAGCTGAGAAAATCTTCCGCTCCGGCGACGCCGAGACGGCTGAGGAAATTATCCTCCCGATTGCGGAAATGTCTCCGCACATCCGGGCGGTAGGTGATGCGGTGCAACTGTTGGAGCGCATCCGGAAAGGCGGCGTTCTGAAAATCGGCGTGCTCTTGCCGCTTATGCTGAATTCAACAGATGCGGACGAACAAGCGGCAGGGGAGGACTTGTTGGCGGGGGTCAGGCTTGCCGTCGAGGAACATAATCAGGTCAGTTTTCCGAAACTGAGCCTGGAGATTCGGGATACCGAATACAACCCCAACGTCGCGATGACTCGTACCGCCGAACTGTGCACGGATAATGATATTGTGGCGATTGTAGGTCCCGCGCTGAGCGAAGAAGCACGGATGAGCGCGGCGATTGCCGAGAGCAAAGGTATCCCGCTGATTTCCCCCACCGCGACCGCAAAGGGAATTGCGGAAACAGGGACATATATTTTCCAGGCGAACCCCGACCTCGACGTGCGGGGTCGCGCTATGGCGCAATACGCCCTCAGCCAGCTTGGCGCCCGCACGGTTGCCGTGCTTGCCCCGAACAATGACGCCGGACGAGCGCAGGCGGAAGCATTTCTTGCCGAAGCGACGATGTACGGCGCGGAAGTGGTGGACGTGCAGTGGTACGAGCCGGGAGCCACCAACCACCAGCCGCAGTTTATGGAAATCCGCCGCAAGTCGCTGGAGCGAATGGACAGGCATTTTATTGATTTCACAGTCAGTCCCAGGTCTGCCGATGTTACGCGCATGTTGCAATGGGGCATCCCACAACAGACCATTGATACACTCGTGTTTCAGTCGCGGCTGGTTCCGGTGGATTCGCTCTTCGGCGGAAACGGCAAGCTCATCGCGGATTCGCTGAGAATTCCCGTCCACAGCATAGACATGAAGTTGGACAGCCTTCATATTCCCGTAGAGAATCTCGATGCGCTGTTCTTGCCGATTGCCGGACCCGAAGACATCGCGGTGATTAGCTCGCAGGTTCGGTATTTTAATTTCCAATCTGCGCTCTTAGGCGGGGGAGAGTGGAACGACATCATCGAGCTTGACCAGAACCGCCGGTACACAAACAACATCTATTTTTTGGCGGACAGGTATTGGCGTGAGGATGATGAAGCATACCGTTCTTTTTCTGCGCGCTATCAGGAAGCGTATGGCACCGTGCCGTCGTTGAATGTGCTGTACACATACGATACGATGAAAATGCTGGTGAAGGTGATTTCCGAAACAGCGCACGACCGCGCAAGCATAGCCGAAGCGCTCGCCGGTGTGCGGGGATACCAGGGGATTCATTCGAAAATCTCGTTCACCGAACGACGAGTGAACGGCGTGGTGACGATCCTGCAGTTTAAGAACAGGGGGATAGTGCGTATCAACGAAGTGGACATGGCGACCGGTCGTTTCTGGTCGGGGCAGGACTAATATGCCGCGCAAACCAACATCCGGAATTGTGAAACAACCTCAGCCCATTTACCGCACCACGATTAAGGATTGGGCGGAAGGCGAACGCCCGCGCGAAAAACTCCAGCGTCACGGCGCCGCCGTGTTAAGCGAGGCGGAACTTCTGGCGATTCTCATTCGAACCGGAGCGCGTGGAGTGACGGCTGTCGACCTCGCTAAGAAGCTTGTGTCAAACGGGAGAAGTTTGCGGGACATCGCGCAGATGTCCGTCACCGATATTACCGCCCTTGGTATCGGGCAAGCGCGGGCGACGGCGATTGTGGCGGCATTCGAACTCTCTCGCCGTTT
>DATCJD010000220.1:0-13141 GCA_036507435.1 Bacteroidota bacterium | reverse complement strand
CGCTTTTTCTGCCCGCATATTTCAAGGGAGAGCTTTTGACCGCGTACGCGTTTCTGGAAACGCGTTTCGGCGCGAAAACACGGCGCTTCGCGTCCGTGACGTTCCTGTTCACGCGCCTCGCGGCGGACGGCGTCCGCCTGTTTGCGACGGCAATTCCGCTCAAACTTGTGATGGACATCGAGTATCCTCTTGCCATCATCATCCTTGCGGGTGTCGCGTTTGTGTACACCTTCGCCGGCGGCGTCCGCGGCGTGATCTGGGTGGATGCTGTGCAAATGGTCGTGTATCTCGGCGGAGCGATGCTTGCCGGGATTGTGCTTGTGTCCGGAGCCGAGGGAGGCTGGCCGGGACTCACTGCGCTTGCCGCTGAAGCCGGGAAGTTCCAAATATTCAATTTCGATTTCAGCGAGGGGTTTTTCCAGAGGCCATATTCCATTCTTGCAGGAATACTCGGCGGGGCATTCCTCTCGATGGCATCGCACGGCACCGACCAATTGATTGTCCAGCGCGTGCTTGCGACGAAATCACTTGCCGCGAGCCGCAAAGCGCTCATCGGTAGCGGCGTTATCATTATCGTGCAGTTCGCGATTTTTCTGACGGTCGGGCTGTTGCTCTATGGATATTACAACGGCGCGAGCATAGCCGAGCTTGGCGTCACCCGAGCGGATGAGATTTTCCCGAAATTCATCATCGAAGGATTGCCGCCGGGCGTGTCGGGCATCATTATCGCGGGATTGCTTGCCGCCGCGCTCTCGACGCTTGCCGGGTCCATGAGTTCGTTGGCGTCGTCCACCGTCCTCGATTTATACAAGCCGCTCTCGGGCGCGAATCTTTCCGAGGAACAAGAACTGCGTCTCTCGCGCAGAGTGACTCTGATGTGGGCAGTGCTCCTCGTCGGCTCGGCGATATTTTTTATGGAAACGTCGCAGACGGTTGTAGAACTTGCGTTGAGCATCGCCTCGTTCACGTACGGCGGATTACTCGGAACCTTTCTCCTCGGCGTCCTTGTCAAGCGCACGACACAGGAAGATGCGCTGGCAGGCTTCGTGGGCGGGATTTTCATTATGATTATCGTTATTACTCTTAAACTTGCCGCATGGACGTGGTTTACGATGATCGGCGTTACAACGACTCTGTTGATAGGCGGGTTACTAAGCATGTTATCCAAGAAATCTGCTTCATCCCCATCCTGACTGTACGTATTGATGAAACGAAGCGCACTATTATCCGCACCACAGGCGAGCAAAACACCGCTTCGGCGCCAGCTTGATTCCTACTTCAACTTTCTCCGGGTCGAGAAAAGCGTCTCAGAGAATACGTCCTTCTCCTACACCTCCGACCTGAAACGCTATTGCGCATATCTGGAAGACCACGACGTCCGTTCTGCGGATACGGTGAAAGAAAAACACGTCAGCGCGTATCTTCAACAATTGAATAAAATGGGATTATCGCCGCGCAGCATCGCCCGGAATTTTTCCACCATCCGCGGGTTCCACCGTTTTCTGTTGGGTGAGGATATTGCCAGCGACGACCCGACGCAAAACCTCGAACCGCCCAAACGTTCCAAAGCTTTGCCGGAAGTGCTCTCGATTGCGGAGGTGAATGCGATTCTCAGTAAACCCGATAAGAACAAGCCGTTAGGGCTTCGCGACCGCGCTATTCTGGAAGTTCTCTACGCTACCGGCATCCGTGTCTCAGAGTTAGTGAATCTGAAACAACAGAATCTGCTTTTTGATGAGGAACTGATTTTGGTATTCGGCAAAGGGTCTAAGGAGCGGCTCGTGCCGATCGGGAAGTCTGCGCGGGAGTGGGTTAAAAAGTATCAGCGGAAAACTCGCATACGTATTGCGAAGAGAGAAAAGTCTCAAGATTATCTTTTCTTAAACGCACGGGGCGGTAGAATTACCAGCCGTGCCATTTGGGATATCGTCTCAAAATACTCGAAGGAAGCAAGCATCAAGCGAGAAGTCCACCCGCACACGTTCCGGCATTCTTTTGCGACACACTTGTTGGAAGGAGGCGCAGACCTGCGCGCAGTACAAGAAATGCTCGGACACGCGGACATCTCCACAACGCAGATCTACACGCACATTGACCGCGAGTATTTGAAGGAAGTCCATCGCTCATTTCACCCGCGTGCGTAGTGCTGCATACAACCGATGTGCTAAGTCACATGTGAGGTGAATTGTCTTGATTCCGTTTGGTTCTCTACGTATTATAGGGGGAGCAGGTTTTATTACATAGTGATTTTTTGGGAGATGTTGAATGATGCGATTGATGAAAAGACATGTGCTGATGTTTGTTGTATTCGTGCTGAGTGTGTGGGTTGTCGGCGGGTGCTCCAGCGACGGTAATCCGGTCGCTTCAGGAGAAATCGTAGGCGATTTGTTTCCATTTGGCGTGGGGAGGATTTGGGTTTCCACTGCTTATGACTTAGACACCACTGGCCAGAAAGTCGAAGCCTCTACGCACCGAGAAGTGCTCTACGCAAAGTCCGCAGTTTCGTTTGCGGGGAAGAGCGCATTCCTTATGATTGACTCGGTGTATACAACCTCAGGGCAATTGAGTTTTGTTGATTCGACGTATATGGCGACGGAGAACGGTGATTTCTTTCTCTATTCCTTTGGGTCATGGCTCTCGGTATTTAAGAAGTCGGAAGGTTTGAATAAAGAATATGTTGCCGGCACGATTGTGATTACCGATTTCGGCTTTCCCGTTCCCGCGGAAGTCAAAGGTAAAATTTATCCGAAGGAAACTGTCGTCACGCCGAAGGGAAATATGGAAGCGTACAAGTTGGAAATCAAATTCAGCATATCATTCGGCAGTATTGCCATTGAGGAGATATTGAATGTCTGGTTTGCCGACGGCGTAGGTCCTGTGAAATTTCAAACACCGCCCGTCTACGACCCGCTGTTCGGCCGAACAATAAACGGGAGCGAATCCGTGCTCGTGAGTACAAATTTTTGAGAGCTTCTTCCTGTTCGAAGATATAACAACGGGCGATTCATCGAATCGCCCGTTGCGTTTATATTCGAGAAGCGGCGTGTACGAAGATGCAATCTTCCTTGAGTTTCACGTCATTTTTTGCTACAGTAATAGAGATAATGGCCGTTGTTTCCGGTGTGACATGAGCAAGCTCCCACGGTCTGTCGTAGTATGACTGTATTCGGGAGCTTTTCTGTTCACCCGGTAAAGGTTGAAAGGAGATACGGTGGAAGGTTTTGCGCTTGTCCCTATTTTGTTATTTTCGGTGATCGTCCATGAGATGGCGCACGGATACATGGCGCTGAAATTGGGCGACCCGACCGCGAAAGACCTCGGCAGGTTGACATTCAACCCTCTTCCGCACATCGACCCCATCGGTTCGATTCTTGTTCCGTTGGTATCGTACCTCGCGGCGGGGACGGTCTTCATCGCTTGGGCAAAGCCGGTGCCGATTAACCCGGCAAATTTCCAGAACCTCCGCCGAGACGATATTCTCGTGTCCGTCGTCGGTCCGTTCTCCAACCTGCTGGTCGCGCTGATGTGCACAATAGGTTACATCCTCATTTCACAGTTCATCCCGACGGAAGGGGCGGATGTGAGTGGAGTGGAGCAAATGACATTCTTTTTGAGCGACATGATGCTGATGGGCATCACGCTGAATATTTACTTAGCCGTTTTTAACATGATGCCCGTGCCGCCGCTGGACGGGTCGCACGTTGTCGCCTCGCTCCTGCCGCCGGCGCTCGGCGAGCAGTACCGCCGCATCGGGTTCTTCGGCATTCTGTTGATTCTCGTGCTCATGCGAGTCGATGCCGTGAGGGAGGCGATGGCCTCTGTTGTCTATGTTCTGCTTATTCCGTACCAGACAATTATTCAGTATTTTGGCGGATAGGATAACGTTGAAACATGAAGTATTTTTCCTATAAGGAACACGAACTCTATTGCGAAGATGTGATGCTGCGCGAGCTTGTCGAGGAATTCGGCACGCCGCTCTACGTATACAGCAAGAATCAAATTCTCGAAAATTTCCGCGATGTGGCAACCGCTGGCGGATCGCCTTATACGGTCTGTTACGCGCTGAAAGCGAACTCGAACCTCGCAATTCTCAAGCTTCTGGCGGCTGAGGGAGCGGGTGCAGACGTCGTATCCGCGGGCGAAATTCATCTTGCGCTCAAGGCGGGATTTCCGTCCGAGAAGATTGTCTTCGCCGGTGTGGGAAAAAGGGAAGACGAGATCGAGTACGCGCTGTCGAAGAGCGTCGGCTCGTTTAACGTGGAATCCATGCAGGAGCTTCAGCTTCTTTCGCTCGTTGCGTTGCGCCTAAAAATGACAGCCCGCGTTTCGCTTCGCATCAACCCGGATATCGATGCGGAAAGCCATCCCTATATCAGCACCGGGATGAAGCATAATAAGTTCGGCATCGACGCGAGCCACGCGGTCGAAGCGTTCAAAGCCGCAGTGGAATTGCCCGCTCTGGAAATTGTCGGCGTTCACGCGCATATCGGTTCGCAAATAATGAAGGTTGAGCCGTTCGTCGAGACGGCGAAATTCATTGTCGACTTGATTAATAAACTGAGAGCGTACAATATTTCCCTTTCGCACTTAGACATCGGCGGGGGGTTTGGCGTTCAATACATCAACGCACTGAACCATGAAGCGTTGCCGGTTGAGCAAACCGCGAACGGCGCGGCGCTTTCGCTGAAAGATTTTCTCGGGGCGGTTCTGCCCCTCTTTGCGCAGACCGGCTGTTCCATATGGATCGAGCCGGGCCGCTCGATTGTAGCCAACGCCGGCGCGCTACTCACCAGTGTGCTGTATCTTAAGGATAACAGCACACGGAAGTTTGTCATTGTCGATGCGGGAATGAATGACCTCCTGAGACCGAGTTTGTATAACGCCTATCACCAGATAGTTCCTCTCAAAATAGAAACCTACGAGCAGGAAAAGGTGGACGTCGTGGGTCCGGTCTGCGAAACGGGCGATTTTCTTGCACGCGACCGCATGATGGGTAAATTGAAACGCGGCGCCGGACTTGCCGTGTTGACGGCAGGCGCATACGGTTTTGTCACAACGTCCAACTACAATGCGCGCCCGCGCCCGGCAGAAGTACTCGTCAACGGGGACAAGGTGCGCGTGATCCGTGAACGCGAAACGTTCGAACATTTAGAATAATAGGTGAACTATGAAACTGCATGACGTCGCAGTCGTCGGCGCAACGGGGTTAGTTGGCAGAGCGATAGTGAAGGTGTTGGAAGAACGAGATTTTCCGGTCAACCGCCTGGTGTTGCTCGCGTCCGAACGGTCGGTGGGCAAGGAAGTGCCGTTCAACGGCAAACCCGTGCCGGTGCACAAATTAGAGCCGGAGCGTTTCAAACATATCGAGTATGCATTGTTCACGGCTGGTGCGACGGTGAGCAAGGAATTCGCGCCGCACGCGATTAAATTCGGTGCAGTAGTGATTGACAACAGTAGCGCGTTCCGAATGGAAGAAAACGTCCCGCTTGTTGTGCCGGAAGTAAACCGCAAACAAATTTTTAAACATAAGGGCATCATTGCCAACCCGAATTGCTCGACAATTCAACTTGTCGTTGCGATCAAACCTCTGCACGATGCCTTTGGGATTAAACGTGTCGTCGTTTCCACATACCAGTCTGTCACCGGCGCGGGCAAAGTGGCGCTCGAACAATTGCAGGAAGAAGTAGCGAACCGCACGCCGGCACAGCGAAAATTTCCGCACCAGATCGCATACAACTGCCTGCCACACATAGACATTTTTTTTGAAGACGGTTATACGAAAGAAGAGTTTAAGGTCGTGAACGAGACGAAGAAAATCATGGGCGCGAGTTTCAAGGTGACTGCCACCTGCGTGCGTGTCCCGACGACGGGCGGGCACGGCGAATCGGTGAACATCGAATTCGACAAGAAGTGTTCGGTGGAGCAGGTGAGGGAGATCCTTCGCTCGGCGTCCGGCGTCGTTGTACAGGATGACCCGATGAACAATGTGTACCCGATGCCCATCACCGCGCATGACAAAGACGACGTCTTTGTCGGGCGTATTCGAAAAGACGAAACGGTGTCGAACGGCATCAACTTGTGGATTGTATCGGATAACATCCGCAAAGGGGCGGCGACCAATGCGGTGCAGATTGCCGAAGCGCTGGTGATAGGGAAATAACCGGAGGACGATGAAGATGTTCACGCTCAGATATGCTTTTGTGATATTGCTTCTTGGTCTCGCTTCAGGATGCGGAACGAAGAAGGAAGATGAGAAAAAAGAAACCGACCTTGTGACATTTCAGGTCAAAGGCGAAATCGTAGGCATAGACACGGCAAAAATGCGTCTCATCATTGCGCACGAGGAAATTCCGGATTACATGATGGCGATGACGATGCCATTCAGAGTAAAGGATCCAGCGTTGATGCATGCAGTACAGGTTGGTGATTCCATTCAGGGCACGCTTGCCGTATCCCGTACGGAAAGCTGGCTGGAGACGATTAGCGTTATCGGAGTTGGCGAGCCTGAACAGCCGTTAACAGCTGACGAGCTTACTTTCCGGAAACTGTTCAAGTTAGGCGAACCAATTGCGGATTTTTCGTTCGTGAACCAGAGCGGCAAGCGTGTCCGGTTCAGCGATTTCAGCGGCAAGGTACTGGCGTTCACGTTTATCTATACCCGCTGTCCGATTCCCGATTACTGCATTCGCATGAGCGAGTATTTTTCGCGGATCCAAAAGACTCTTACGAACGACGCAAGTCTCCGCGACAAATGGCATTTGATGTCGGTGAGTTTCGACCCAAAGAATGACACGCCGGATGTTCTCAATAAATACGGCAAGAATTACGGAGCGGATTTTTCCACGTGGGATTTCGTGGTGGAAAAAGAATCCGTCATCCAGCAATTAGGAGACGGTTTTGACCTGACATTCTACGACGACGAGGGCGGCCTTATTGCTCACAATCTTCGCACGGTGTTAATCGACAAGCGCGGAAATCTTGCGGAAATCATTAAAGACAACGAATGGAAACCGGAAGAAGTTGTGCAACGCATGAAAGAACTTGCTAATTAACGGCGTAGGGGCACGTTGCAACGTGCCCCTACGGACTCTATGAAAACCCCGCCCGCCAACATCCCATTCCGTCAGCGTATCAAACAAGGTCCCATCCTCTGCGACGGGGCGATGGGCACATTGCTTGATTTATACGAGTATCCCGAACTTCCGCACGAAACCCAGAACGTTAAAAATCCCGACATCGTCGAGCGCATTCATCGCGAATATATCGAGGCAGGCTCGGAAATTATCCAGACCAATACGTTCTCAGCGAACCGGCTGAGGCTCGAGCAGTTTCACCTTGAAGACAGCGTTAAGGAGTTAAACCGGCAAGGTGTGGAGATCGCCCGCCGCGCAGCAGAGGATAAAGTCTATGTCGCCGGCTCGGTGGGTCCAACGGGAAAACTGTTAGAGCCGATCGGTAAGCTGAAGCTCGTGAAAGCGCGGGATGCATTCAAAGAGCAGATAGAAATTCTCGTCAACACCGGCGTTGACTTGCTGATGCTCGAAACATTCGTCAGCTTGACTGAACTCGACGAAGCCATCACAGCCGCCAAAGAATTAACCGACCTGCCTATTGTAGCGCAAAAGGCGTTCCCCGAAGACGGCGCGATTCTTTCCGGGTCATTTCCTCTTGAAGTGGTAGAGCATTTGCTTGCCCGCGGGGTGGACGTCGTCGGCGCAAACTGTACGGTCGGACCCCAGCGGATGTTCAGTATTATCCGGAGCATGTACAAAGACGGCGTGGTGATGTCTGCACAGCCGGCGGCGGGAATTCCCACACTGCTCAACGGCAGGTCGATTTACCACGCGACGCCCGATTATCTTGCCGCGTACGCGCGCGAGTTAGTGCAGGCAGGCGTAACGCTTATTGGTTCTTGCTGTGGTTCGACGCCTGCGCATATCCGCGCGATCCGTGCCGTACTTGAAGAGTACAAAACACAACCGGATATCCGTATCAAAGAGGCGCCGAAATCACGGGAGCACAAGGGCGAAAAAATCGCGGTTGATACCCCAAAAGCCACAGACGGCAACCGTTCACAATTTGCGCGAAACATCGGTAAAAAATTCTTGACATCGGTCGAGCTCGACATCCCGCGCGGGCTGGATATGACCCCCGTCATCGAAGGGGCGCGCTATTTGCATCAGTACGGTATCGACGCAATCAATGTTACGGACGGCGCTCGCGCGCGCCTGCGCATGAGTTCCGTCGCCGTTTCTCATGCAATCCAGCAACAAATCGGTATAGAAGCGATGACCCACCTCGCTACACGCGACCGGAACATGATCGGCTTACAGGCGGAACTGCTCGGCGCGCACGCATTAGGATTGCGCAATATTCTCTGTATCACCGGCGACCCGACTAATATCGGCGACTACCCACAAGCAACGTCGGTGTTCGACATCGACTCGCCCGGCTTGATTCGCGCTGTGAAATCCATGAACGAGGGCCGCGACCTGATGGGCAACACCATCGAAGGGCGCACGTCGTTCCTGATCGCGTGCGCAGTGAACGCGATGGCGGATAACATGGACCAGGAAATCGAAAAACTCGAGAAGAAAATTTCAGCGGGAGTGGATATTATTTTTACACAGCCGATGTATGATATGCGCACGCTGGAGACGCTTCTCGACCGTATTCAACGCTGGAAGATTCCGGTGATGCTCGGCGTGCTTCCGTTGCGCGGCAACAAACACGCGGAATTTCTGCACAACGAAATTCCCGGCATGGCGATTCCAAACGACGTCCGCCAACGACTCCGCTCGGCGGGCGACAAATCCGGCGAAACGGGCGTCGACATGGCAATCGAATTCATCAGTGAAGCAAAATCGCTTGTCGCCGGCGCGTACCTCATGCCGCCGTTCAAGAAATACGAAATTGTGGCGCGCATCTTGGACGGGGCAGGGATTTCGACAAAACGGTAGGAAAAAATAAGTAATGTAAAACCTAAACCGAAGGCGTCTCGCCGAGGTGTTTTTTTGCCCAATGAATGCTCGGCGGGTCCCAAAGGGATCCCTTCGGGAGACGCCTTCGCGTTAGGTGTATAGTATCTTGCTCCTCGCTTCTCTTTTCGGTATTATCCCAACGGATTTCAGTATGCTATGGAGACATCCCGCGCCGATATTGCCCGTCAAATAGCCGTTGTGTGCTACAAGCTCTACGACTGCGGTTACGTTACTGCGCTTGATGGAAATGTCAGCGCTCGACTGCCGAATGGGAATATCCTCGTGACGCCAAGCGCGATGAATAAAGGCAAGGTTACAGAAAGCGATTTGGTGGAAGTAAAAGCCGACGGCACGCCGGTCACGCTGAACCGCAAAGCATCGACCGAACTGGATATGCATCTCTTTATCTATGCTCAGAGGCGGGATGTGAACGCCGTCGTGCATGCCCATCCGACGTATGCAACGGGGTTCGCGACGGCGCGTATTCCGTTAAGCGACAGGTTGTTTCCTGAAGTGATTGTTGGGTTGGGCGCGATTCCACTTGCAGACTACGCGACGCCCTCCACGAAAGAAGTGGCTGACTCGCTTACGCCCCACGTGCGCACAGCGACGGCGATCCTCTTAACGAACCATGGCGCAGTGACATACGGCGGCGACCTTGATGATGCGTATTATAAAATGGAAAAGCTTGAACACGCCGCGCATATGCAATTCGTCGCCCGGATGCTTGGCGGTGAGAAGCCGTTAACAAATGAAGAAATTGAAAAATTGCGGGCAATCAGCAAATCGAGTTACGGTAAAGTGGTCAGCCCTACCATTGGCAGGGCAAACGCTGGTCATGTTGAGCCGACCGAAGTCGAGATCAAACAGCTCATTCGAGAAATTTTGAAGGAACGAACATAGGATGCGTATTGCTGTACTATTAGGAGGAGCATCAGTCGAGCGCGATGTATCGGTCGCGTCCGGGCGCGGTGTTGTGCAGGCTTTGCGCGACGCAGGCCATGACGTTATCCCAATCGACCCCGCCTTGGGAAGCAATCAGCCAAAGAATCCCGACGACCTCCTGCTTCCATCCGTCCAAGCCGCACCGCCGACGCTTGAAGAGTTAGCAAAATTTTCCCCCCGCGCTTTGATCGAGTGCATCCAATCGAAGTTGTTTGATAACATTAACCTTGTGTTCGTTGCTCTACATGGTAAGTGGGGCGAAGACGGGACGGTTCAAGCATTATTAGAGATGCGCGGTATGCGGTACACAGGCTCAAGTATATTAGCATGCGCGCTCGCAATGGATAAGGCGATGTCGAAAGTGATGTTTAAGCATGAAGGCGTTCTGACGCCCGACTGGTTCTTGCTGAACGAGCATACTGAGCAAACTGTTATCCGTGCAGAAGCAAAGCGCCTCGGATTCCCTCTTGTGGTAAAACCGAACGTAGGCGGTTCGACGGTAGGACTCTCCATCGTCAAACAAAACAACGAGGTTGATGCCGCCGTAAAGGAGGCGCAGCAATATTCCGACACCGTGTTGCTCGAACAGTACATCGAAGGGAAAGAGCTGACTGTTTCCATAGTCGGCGATTCCGTCCTGCCGATGATTGAAATCCGCCCACAGGGCGGGTTTTATGACTACAAGCACAAGTACACAAAAGGGATGACGGAATACCTCTGTCCCGCCCCGGTGTCCGAGCAGGTTACAGCATACGTATCCGAACAGGCGCGTATAGCCTTCCATTCGCTGGGGTGCGCGGGCTTCGCGCGCGTGGATTTTCGACTAGACAATGCAGGAAAAGCATACTGTTTGGAGGTGAATACGATACCGGGAATGACCGGCACGAGCCTTGTGCCCAAGGCGGCGGCGGCGGCGGGATGGAGCTTTTCCGCTCTCTGCCAGCGCATCGTTGATTTGGCAATTCAGCGTTGATGCCGTTGCAAAAAGAAAAAATTCGGAGTACCTTATCAGCAATGGAAGGCGACTTTTACCGAAAACCCCGCAAGCGAAAATTGATTTCAGACCTCCGCAAGAAATTATTCAAGACGAGGCGTCGCGGCATTATTACCGTTGTGAGTTTCCTCCTCTTGTTGTACTTCTTATTCGACAACAAAGGCATCATCGCACGCGCGAGTCTCGAAATGGAGCGGCAGGAGATGGTGGAGAAAGTCAACGCGGCGGAGGAAGAGACAACACAACTGCAATCCGATTTGAAGTCGTTGCAGGGCGATAAGAAAACAGTCGAGAAGGTAGCTCGCGAGAAACACGGCATGGTACGCGAAGGTGAGACGGTGTATAAAGTGAAGAAGGACTGAGTATCCCGAGAACAAGTGTTTGAGACAATGGTTTGTGTGAGTTGAGGAGGTAACCTACCCACACTATCTGCCGTTTTCTCACAAAAGGGACACTCACTGAAACTGTTATCCAATTTCTTCGTAGAGAAAGATATGTAACGTCTTAGACTCTCCTTATTTGCCGTCTGCCAAGGTTTCCAATTCTGTCGATATATCTGCACGAGAAAACGACTCTTTAGAGAGCCGAGAAAGAGCCGTATAACAATACGTTGCTTACTCCCATACTCGTCATACCATATTCATATTAGGAGGTTTCCATGAAACAACTGTACTTTGTTTTGATTCTCCTCGGTACGATACTCCTTGTTGGAGGGTGTTCTGCGGGTGCAAAGACAGCGCAGGAGACGAAACCCTCAGGGGCACAGTCATCCGGTGCCTCAGGGATAAAAGCTATTAAAGAGGTCGTTAAGTCAAGCACACGGTACGATGGTCTGTTTACGCTGTTTCAAGATACGACTGACGGCAGTGTTCATATGCTGATCAAAAAGGATCAGATAGGTAAGCAGTATATTTATTTTAGTTTTACAACCAATGGTATTGTCAACGTCGGTCATTTTCGAGGCAACTACCGGGATAACAAAGTTTTTTCCGTTCGAAAATACTTCAACCGAATTGAACTTGTTGAAGAGAATTCTTCGTTCTATTTCGACCCCGAGAACGCGTTACATCGCGCTGCTGAAGCGAACATCACTTCGGCAATTCTCGCTTCTCAAAAAATTGTTGCGCAGGACTCTTTACAATCAGAATATCTCATCAAGGCAGACGACATCTTTCTTGCCGAGCATTTTCATCAAGTTAAGCCGACCCCGAATCCCACGGCAAGGCCGGGGACCTTCTTCGCCCTCGGTAACCTGAGTAAGGACAAAACGAAAATCGCAGGTATTAAAAATTACCCTGCCAACACCGATATCGTTGTCGACTACGTGTACGAAAACCCCGCTCCTCTCGTCTCGGGCGGTTCCCACGTCACAGATGCACGTTTTGTTACGATTTCCCTCCAACATAGTCTTATTGAAGTTCCGGTTAACGACTTTGCTCCTCGGTATGACGACCCTCGTGTCGGTTATTTTGGGCAACAAGTCACCGACCTTACCAGCACGTCGGCTACACCCTACCGCGATATGATCAGCCGCTGGCATTTGAAGAAAAAGGAGCTTTCTGCCGCCCTTTCTGAGCCGGAAGAACCGATTGTGTGGTGGATTGAAAACACAACACCAGTGGAATTCCGGGAAACGATCAAACATGCTGCGTTAGCGTGGAACATTGCGTTTGAACAAGCGGGATTTAAGAACGCTGTGCAGGTCAAGATACAACCGGACGACGCAACGTGGGACGCAGGTGACATTCGCTACAATGTGCTTCGGTGGACTTCTTCTCCGCAGCCACCGTTCGGAGGATACGGACCGAGTTTTATCAATCCGAAGACAGGACAGATAATAGGAGCCGACGTCATGCTGGAATTTGTCTTCGTCACCCAGCGAGTCCACCGGGATGAGTTATTTTCTTCTGCGGCACTGCTTTCCGAACAGATGGAAGAGGTCCCGGATCCACGGTACTGCTCATTAGGATTCGGCTTACAACAGCAGTCTCTCTTGGGGCTCAATATCCTGGAGACCATGGATGCAACAGAAATGGAAAAAAGCGAGCTGATTCGCAATTCGCTCTATTACCTTGTCCTCCACGAAATAGGGCACACCCTTGGATTGAATCATAACATGAAAGCAAGCTATTGGCATTCTCCTGCTGATGTGTTGAACAAAACTAAAACTTCCGATATCGGCTTAATGGGTTCGGTGATGGACTATCCGGCAATTAATTAT
>DATCJD010000219.1:0-3660 GCA_036507435.1 Bacteroidota bacterium | reverse complement strand
TAAGATTGCGGATGATTGGTTGTACGACGCCTTTGCGCCTTCGAACGATGAGCGCGCAAGGTCCATATCAGACCCGGAGACCATGTTCTTGCCGAACAGTTCCACAGCGCGATTGTAGTCGGCTTCGGCTTTCGACAGGTTCGCCCTGGTAATTGCCAATGCCGCCTCGGCGCGTTCTACCTGCGCCTCGTACGCGTCCGGCTTGATGCGCGCAAGGAATTGGCCCTTGCGGACGCGCTGGCCCTCTTTGACCGGTAGTTCGGTAATTTCGCCGCTCACTTCCGCGTTAATCTTCACCTGAATCTCAGGCTGAATCTTCCCCGTCGCCGCCACCGTTTGAGTGATCGTACGCAACTCAACCGGTTCCGTCTGCACGGTCACGACCGTCTCCCGGTTGCTCCCCAGAATCACCAACAGGGTGAGAACAACCACCACTGCGCCGATGAGCGAGAAGATGATAATTTTCTTTTTTGACCGCTTGCCATTTGTTGCCATGTGCTGTTTACTCCTCTGAGTGCTATTATTATCCGTTTTGAGCTGTGTTAGTAAGAACGCTCGCCCAATGCAAATTCAAGATTGCGTTCTGCGGTGATATAGCTGTAGGTTGCGTTGACTTTGCTGACTTCGGCATTGACCAATCCGGCGTTCGCCACCAGGAGATCCAACAGAGTGCCCGCGCCGAGATTATACCGCTCTTCAGCAACCCTCCGGTCTTGCGACGCCGATTGGACGCTTTTCAAACTTACTTCGTATGCTTTGCGCGCGGCGTCAAGGTCGAGGAGCGCTTTCTTCACTTCGACACTGATGTTCCGCTCCGCCTGATGCAACGAAAGCTCCGCGTTCCTGCTGTTGGCGGACGCGGCTTGTATCGCCTGGTTCGTCGAGAAGCCGTCGAACAGCGTCCAGCTGATGTTCAAGCCCCAGTTCAACCCCCTGTTGACGCCCAGGAGTTTCATCTCCCGGTTCGATGTGCTGTAGCCGGCTGACGCGCTCACGCGGGGAAAATACCGGCTCATCGCCGAGGTGACGCCCCAATCGGAAGCGTCGTAATTTTCTCTTGCGCTCTGGTAATCTGGCCTCGCGCCTAACGCCCGTGAACGCAGTTGAGAAAAGTCTTTATACTGCTCCTTCGTCGCTTCGAGCTGGGCGGCGGCAATATCCACAGGAATGGACGGGTCGATAATTGCGAAATCATCCGACGCATCCACGCCGATGAGCGCAAGCAGGTCGGCTTTCGATTTATCGTACGTGTTTTGCGCATTAATGAGATTTAATTCATCCGATGCGACCTGCGATTGCTGGCGGTACACATCGCCGATGGAGAGCGCGCCGACGCGGTTGGATTCCATAATCCGCTCCAATTGACGCTCGTCGCGCTTCAGATTTTCCTGGCTTACTTTTAGTAATTGCTCATTGCGTAACACCGTGAGGTAGTTCGCCTGCACCTGAAAGACGATCATCTGGCGCGTCCGCTCCGCAGTTTTTTCGGAAGACACCGCCGACGACACCGCCCGGTTATACCCCGCCTCGCGGTTGAACCCGTCGAAGATTGTATAGCCGAGGCTCACCCCGCTCTGAAAATTATTCGCAATAGTAGAGGCGGCGGGAACGGAAATAGGGATGCCGTTAAAATATTCCGTAGCCGGACCTCTCTCCGTCTGCGTGCGCGTCCAGCCGCCGGAAGCAGAGAGCGTCGGCAAGTATGAGCCGTACGCGCTCAACACGCCGCTCTGCGCGGATTCAACATTATTTTCTGCCTGACGAATGCTGAGATTTTGCTCGAGGGCAATCTCGATCGCCTGTTGGAATGTGAGTGTTTTCTGCTGGGCGCTGACCACTCCAACCGACAGCAGAACAAGCAACACGAGGGAAATAACCTGCTTCATGATTCTCTCCAAAATAAATGGGTTAAGGGTTCGAGTGAAAGGATTGTCTGATATAAACATCTCATAAACACTACATAATAAACGTGAAAAAACGCATAAAGTTTCAACGGCAGGCATACGAGAACAAATTTAATGTGTGTGATATCGCCCGTAAAACCGCGCTCTTACGGTCTGCCTGAGGAGAGGATTTCATCCTTTATTTGCAGGAGGTACTGCAAAGCCGCCTCGTGGTCGTTCGGGATGTTGCCGTCCAGAATGGCGTCTGTTATAGCGTCTTTCAGCTTGCCGACCATCGGTCCGGGTTCCAGCGCGCACACCTGCATAATCTCCTCCCCTCCAAGCGGCGGCTGCCAGTTGCGTATCTTGTCCTTTTCGTCAACCTCCTCCATTTTCTTGATGACGTTGTCGTAGTTCCGCTTCACCTGCTCGACGAGCTTCGGGTTTTTCGAGGTGATGTCTGCGCGGCAGAGTTTCATCAGGTCGTCTAACGATTCTCCCGCCTCAAACATAAGCCGCCGGACGGCGGAATCCGTCACTTCACCGTCCACTAAAGCCATTGGGCGTAAGTGCAGGCGCACGAGCTTTTCGATATACGGCACATGTTCAAGCGGCAGTTTGAGCCTGCGGAAAATCGGCTTCACCATACGCGCTCCGGCTTCCTCGTGCCCGTGGAACGTCCACCCCGTCCCCTCAACGAACGCCTTGGTGCGTGGTTTGGCAATATCGTGCAACAACGCGGTGAGCCGTAGCCACACGTTATCTGTGGTATCGGAAATATTATCAACGACCTTCAACGTATGCAGGAACACATCCTTGTGATGATGGTCTTTTCGCTGGTCGACGCCGGAGAGCTGTGAGACGTCCGGGAACACGACGTCCATGACGCCTGTATCGAACATGAGTTTCATTCCCACTGAAGGCTTCGGGCTCATCATGATTTTCAAAAATTCATCCGTGATGCGCTCCTGTGACACGATCTTCAGCCGCACCCGCATCGCCGTTGCCGCCTCTAATACCGGCGGCTCTATCGTAAAACTGAGCTGGGACGCAAACCGAAACGCCCGCATGATACGAAGCGGGTCGTCATCGAACGTGGTGTTCGGGTCCAGAGGCGTACGCAACACACCAGCAGTAATATCTCTTTGACCACCAAAAGGGTCGGAAAGGTTTCCATACGTGTTCTCGTTAAGAGAGGCGGCGATGGTGTTGATGGTAAAATCACGCCGGGAGAGGTCGTCTTCCAACGTCCCGACTTGCACATCGGGCTTCCGGGAGTTCTTGGAGTAGCTTTCCTTGCGCGCCCCGACAAATTCGAGCTTCACGTCGTCAAGCTGAAGCATCGCCGTGCCGAATTTTTCGAACGCGACGAGATTCGAGCGGTTGAGTTCCTTCGCAACCTTCTCCCCAAACGCCACGCCGTTACCGATGACCACCACGTCAATGTCTTTCACCTGCTTACCTAACAACAGGTCGCGGACATATCCGCCCACCACGTGCGCGGAAATTCGTTCCTTATCGGCGAGTGTACCGATGCGTTTCAGAATTGGGTCTTGTATGGTGATGTTGGTTTTCATGTTGTGCGCCCTCACCCCGTCCCGATGCTACGCATCGTGACACCCCTCTCCCATGCTGGGAGAGGGGGCGGGGATTTCCGTACTTCGAGGGGCACGTTACAACGTGCCCCTACAGTTATCCTTTTCGCGAAGGTGTCCGACCGAGCATAGACGCAAGAGATCGACTCGGTGAGACACCTTCGTCAATGCAATGTCGTAGG
>DATCJD010000218.1:0-10848 GCA_036507435.1 Bacteroidota bacterium | reverse complement strand
AGGATTTTAAGGCATTCTTTTCTGATGATTTGCTCGATCACCGCATGCGATGGATAGGGTACGTTAGCAAAAATATTTTGCGAATTGCAACTTCGGGTAGAGGTAAATCCTTAAGTGTATCTAAATACTACAATGCCTTCGACCTACTTCACACAGATTCCGATTCAACGAGCTACACCGTCAAGGAACCCGACCTTATCAAGTATGAAGTCGAGGAGGTAGCTCTCAATGATCTCAAACAAACAATCAAGGCATTTAATGACAAGTACAACAATGTTGTGCCGGTCAAGAGAATTGTTGTCTCTGAGCAAGTCGCAAGACCAGGCTTGATCAGCGACTACTTGAAATCTCTACTCAAATACACTTGCCAAATATGCAAACAAAAAGGCTTCCGGCAACAGAATCGTTCCCTTTATGCTGAAGCCCATCATATCATGGAATTGCACAAGTTGATCCCCGGATCTTATTGCTCCGATAATATGATCATCGTATGCCCTACCTGTCACAAGAAACTACATTATGCAACTGTTCACTACCGGCTCATCACCCCCGAACTTTACGAAATCGATATTAATGGGCAACAGCACCAAGTTATGAGGAATGTCTTAACCCGTTGATTATGTCTGCCTGCGAATAACAGCGGTAACAACAGTGCTCCGTCTTTTGATAGGCTCGATTGAATTTCGGTTTAAGAAATTATAGTGTTCGTTCCATATTTTTTTCCACAAGAAAATCGGCCGCTTGATAGCGAAAAAAAAACGGACACTCAATATGTTACCGCTGTTTCATCAGCCACCGTTCGGGGTTTTGCTTGTCGCGGTCTTTCCAGATTTCGAAATGCAGAATGTTGCCTTCCAGCGAGTCGCCGCTCTTGGCAATCACTTGTCCGTCTTTCACGGACTGCCCTTCCGTAACGGCAATGTCCGAAAGATGCGCATACACCGTCCGGTACCCTCCGTAGTGATTGAGAATCAGTAAATTGCCGAACCCCGGAATGAAGGACACGACCGACACCTCTCCATCCGCAACAGAGAGAACGTCCGACCCGGAGGTCGAAGTAATATCAATGCCGGTATTTTGCGTAACGGTCTTGAGAGTGGGATGGACCTGCCGCCCGAACCGCGAAGCAATAGCGCCTTTTGACACAGGCCAGCGGAGTTTGCCAAGCCGTTGGTCGAACGTTCCTGCGGGTTCCGGCGGAGTTGCCGTAACAGTCTCGCCGCGCCGTTCGCGCTCACGCGCCGCCGCCGCTTCCCGTTCTTTGCGAATGCGCTCGCGTTCGATGAGGTCGGCGATAATTTTTTCAATTTCCTTCACCGCTTCAGTCTTGCGGGCAAGTTCCTGCTGGTATTGTTTTTTGTCCTTGCGGAGGTTGGAGAGGACAGACCGCCGCTGGGTCGTTTTTTTCTTGAGCGATTGTTCTTCCTTCGTTTTTTCAGCCAACAACGCCCGTTCTTTTTCCAGCGAGGATTGGAGTTGGTCGTTTTGCTTTTCCAACGAAGTCTTCTTGTCAACGATGCCCTGCAGGTCTTTTACCCGCTGGTCGGAGAACCGTTTCAGGTATTGGATGCGGATGGAAAGTTGGTTGATGGAATTCGACGACAACAGCAGTTCGAGGTCGTACACCCGGTTGTTGATATACACCGAACGCACATATTTTGCATAGTGCGATTTGAGAAATTGCAGTTGCTTTTCGAGGTCGGTGATAGACGACTTCGCTTCGTTGATGTCGCTCGTAAGGAGTTTTTCCTGTTCGCGCAATTTTTGAACCAGCCGGCGGATGAGCGTGGATTGTTTTTCGAGGTTATCGAGATGCGTCAGCGTTGTTTTTTCTTTTTTCTCGCTTTCGCTGAGTTTTTGTTCGTACGCCGCGATTTCCTGCCGGAGTTTTTCCAGTTCCTGCGTTTTTTTGGCAATGTCTTTGTCCGCCGCCGCTTGCCGGGCGTACGTGCCGGAGCACACGACGAATAACACGGCAAACACTATGACGATGCGCGCAATCATTGGATGTGGATGCGTTTCGCGTTTTCAGGAACGTCCATCGCAAACGAGAGCAACGGCGCATTCAGGTTGATAGTATCGTAGAAGACCGAAAGCACGCGCCGCTGAGCGTTCATCGTGTACCGCACGCTGGAGGGGAACGAACCTTCCGCCAGCGTTTGGTATTTAGAATACCGCTGTTCAGCCACAAGCTTGCCGCTGGAATCCAGATGCTGTATTCTGGAGAGGAGTAGCGTAGTCGGTTCCACCCAATAGATCCGCGTTGCGTTGAAGTGGCGGTATGTAAGCACGTACTGTTCGTCTTCTACCTTCAGCTCGCCCTCAGTTTCGCCGTCCTCTTCAAGAAACGACGCGCCGGTAAATAAGTTCATGAGGTCGTCGAACGTAACGTTCATGCGCAGTGTTTTTGCGAGGTTAGCCGAATTCGTCGAGCCGGTAATCAACTGGTTCTGCATACTGTTGTAAAAGACAAACTCGTTCCGCGTAACGAGCGCCGAGCCGACCTCGATGCCGAAGGGACCTTCAAGCCTTATCAACAAAGAATCCGGTTTTCTCAGCGCGATCTCGAACGAACCCGAACCCGCCATCTCCGGGCTTTCCACGGAAATGGTTCCGGTCCCTCTCAGCGTCTTAATTCGCTCTACATGTGAACGCACCCGCTCGTGGATAAGCGACAGTGTGACGGAGCGGTCGCCGGTGTTTACCGCGGGCGTGGTTGCGCACCCCGCTCCAAGAAGCACAAGAAAAGCAAGAACGCCGGCGTATTCGATGTTAGAGCGAACCACGTTGCACCTTTTCTTTCAGCGCTTGATTTGTCTTGTTCATGTCCAGCGCTTTTTGCCAGAGTTCCATGGCTTTGTCTTTGTCGCCGAGCTGGAAGTAAATATCGCCCATATGCTCGTGTACGGTAGAGCTTGCCTGCCCCGTCGCTATTGCCTCGCCGATGTATTTTCCGGCTTCCTCATATTGCGTCAGTTTGTAGAAGACCCAGCCGAGCGTATCCAGATACGAGGCATTCTTAGGCTCCGCGGTAACCGCCCTCTGCGCCATCTCGAGCGCGCGCTCGAGCTGTATTCCCCGCTCCGAAAGACTGTAGCTGTAATTGTTGAGGACGAAATGCGAGTTGGGGTCAACGATAAGCGCCCGTTCGTACAGGGAATCCGATAGAGTGAACTGCTCCAAGCCGTCGTACGCGAGAGCGAGAGTGCCGAGGGCGTTAACGTCGTTCGGGTTGAGTTCGAGAGAGCGTTCCAATGCCGGGATCGCCTTCGCCGTCTGTCCAAGCTGTGAGTAGGAGTAGCCGGCAAGGAGAAACAGCCGGAAATCTTTCGGGACAGCCCTCTGTGCGCGCTCCATGGTTTCGACGACTTTATCGTACTGCCCGCGCTCGAAAAAGATATTTCCGAGGAACGCCCACGCGTCGCCATTCCATTCTGCCAAGCCGGTGACACGCGAGAAGTACGCCGCCGCTTCATCGCTCCGTCCCTGCATAGCAGAGAGGGAACCGAGATGCATGTACGCGCGCCAGTCGTTCGGCAGGTCTTTGATGACGTCTTCAAAAATCGCCATCGCTTTTGGGATGAGCGTCGAGTCGCGCTGTACCATACCGTAGTACGCAATACCGACTCGCAATTTGATTTCCGGGTTCGTCGCGCCGCGCTGGAGAAGTTTTTCATACAGGTCGACAGCTTTTTGAAATTCATTTCTGTCGAGATAGACATCGGCGAGTGTGGCAATCACTTCCGGGTCGCTGTCGTCCGTCTCCAGCATGGATTCGAGTATCTCCAAGGCTAAATCAAATTTTCCTGCGAGGCCGTAGGTTTCCGCAAGCTGGCGGCGGAGGGGTTTGTTGCCGGGGTCGAGTTCCAGCATTAACTCATATTTTTCAGCCGCTTCATCATACCGCCCCAGCGTGCGGTACAGCTCTGCTGTTTGCAAGAGCACTTCCCAATTTTCGCCTTCCTCTTTCAGGAGGCGTTCATAAATCTCCAACGCGCGGAGCGGTTTGGATGTCTGGTAGAGCCGCGCGAGGTTATACCTGCCTTCGAGGTAGGTGGAGTCTAACCGGACAATCTCTTCGAATTCGCGCGCCGCAAGTTCCGGCTGGTACGCGCCGATGTACACGTCCGCAAGATGCTCGCGGTAGAGGACATTCGTTGAGTCTAACTTGATTGCTTCGCGCGCGTGTTCCGCCGCGGAAGCATGTTTGCCGAGCGCGGCATAGTCTTTCGAGATCGCATAGTGAACGGCGGACGACGGTTCGATCTTCAGTGCTTCCTGGTATTCTAAAATCGCGCGCGCGTAGTCTTCCTTGCTGTCGTAGAGCGCGCCGTCGATAAAATGTTTCAGCGCCTGTTCGCGGCGGAGTTCATCCACAAAGGAAGGTTTCGGTGCGGCCGGTTTCGGGGGAGCCGCCGTTTCGCGGGGACCACTGCACGCAGTGACGAGCGTCAATCCAGCCAACAACACCATTTCATATCGCATCTTCGGTCTCATTCTCTAAAAATATATTGAACGAGTGCTTGAATAACAAGCGCGACGAACGGTGGTGGGTCATGTTGACTTGGCAGTCACGGTCCACACCGTGAATGCACCTAATTTGGTCACGGAATGGTCCGTGACCGCCAGGACTTTTCAAAATGCACTACTACCCGACGAACAAGCGGCTTGACTTTCTATGCTCGGAATGATACATTGACACTGCACCTGAAACCAACTGAATATACTTTTTATCCGGAGGATGTATGGTTCTCTCAACACACCGGGGGGCGGGAATTGTGATGAAGACCATCGTGTTCGGCTTTGTGGCGGCGGGACTCTTGCTTGTCGCCGGCTGTTCCGGCAACGAAGAGTTGATGCAACAGCAGATCGCAGACCAACAGAAGCAGATGGAAGAGGTACAAACCGAGAATACGAGCCTGCGCCAGCGCATTGTCAAACTGGAGCAGGATAAGACAAATTTGGAAGCGCGTTTGAGCGAGGCGGACACGAAAGCCTCCATGGAACGCGAACGTGCGGAGAAAGCGGAAGCGGACTTGGCGGAAGCGCTCAAGCCGAAGGCTCCCGCGCCGGTCGAAATGCCGAATAGGTCCGCCGATATGCCCATGGGATATGCCGAAGCGTGGCAGGCGTTCAGCGCCCGGAACTACGACGACGCGATCGCACAATTTGAAGCTCTGCTCGGCGGCGGTGTGGCAACCAACTGGGCGGATAATTGCCATTACTGGATCGGTGAGTGCAACTACGGCAAGCAGAGTTTCCAGGAAGCCATTACCCATTTTGAAATGGTGATGGGCTACTCAGGATCCGAAAAAATGGGCGACGCGCATTTCATGATGGCGCAAAGCTATGACCGGCTTGGTGATAAAGCGAAAGCCAAGGCGCACTACGAATCGGTGGCGAAGGATTTTCCGACCAACGCAAAAGTGGAATTAGCAAAACAGCGCGCGGCAAGCAGATAATACAGCAAGAGCTCTGAGTACAACACAAAACCCCCGATACGTATCGGGGGTTTTGTGTTGTCGGACGGTGTTGTCGGAAGAACGAACGCTATCGTTTTGTCTTTCCCTTCTTCTCGATGACCACGAAGGCAACGACGGTTGACTTCGTATGCGAGAGCGAGAGGTGCACCGCGCTTTGTTTCAGCATCGAGGCGACGTGCCCGTAGAGAAGAATGCGCGGCTCGCCCGACGGCTCGTTGACCACCTCTACATCTTTCCAGCGGAACTTCCCGCTCCAACCCGTCTTCATCGCTTTGCTGACCGCTTCCTTTGCGGCGAAGCGCGCGGCGAAATGTTCGTACGAGCGTTTTTTGGATTTGCAGTAGGCGATTTCATGTTCGGTGAACATTTTCCGTATCAGCGCGCCGCCCTGCGCATCCAGCGCTTGCTTCATACGCTTGACTTCAACAATATCGATTCCGATTCCTTGTATTGAGGCCATAGCTAACCGTTTTCCTTGCGCACGATGTCGATCACGCGCGCGATGTCGTCAATGTCGTAATCCGCGTTAGACACTTTCGTGCCGAACGTATCGCCGTAGCGGGCAAAGATGGTTTTCATGCCGACCTGTTTCGCTCCCACCATATCGCGCTCCGCCCAGTCGCCCACCATCAGAGATTCTTCCGGCTTGGATTTCAGCCGCTCCAGCACCTTGCGGAAGGGTCCCGGTTTCGGCTTGTATTCACCCGAATCGTCGAACGTTACCACCGCGTCAAATAGGTGATGCAGGTTGAGGTAACATAACCTCAGCCACGCCTCCCGCGCCGGCGCGTCGGAGACAACGCCGAGCTTCAAGCGCATTTTCGCCAATTCTACCAGTGTCATATACACGTGCGGGTAGGGGACGAGCGCCGCTTCCCGCGCGCGGCGGTACGCGATAACGCCGGACGAAAGTATCTTATAGTCGATTTTACTGAATTCACCGTAGAGCAATTCGTCGAACACATTCTGGAACTCGATGCCCCTCTGCGCGTAGATGGCGTCGATGCGTTTGCGGATTTCCTCGACGGGCAGTTGCAAGCCCGCATCGCGCATCGCGCTGATCGCCGCGTCGATCGCCTGGCGTTTCATCGCCATGAAGTCCACGAGCGTATTATCCAGGTCGAACACAACAGACGTGATCATACGGCAGGAGCGAGAAGTTAGGAATTAGAATTCAGAAGAAAGATTCAACACCGAAAAAATATTTTTTGTTACCGGTTCATCTCAAGCAACGCGTGGACGGCAAGCTCGTAACTCAGCGCGCCGAAGCCGGAGATGACGCCCTTGCAGACAGGAGCTATCACGGAATGCTTGCGGAACTCCTCGCGCGCATGAACGTTGCTCAAGTGCACTTCAAGGACGGGAATCTTCAACGCCGCAACTGCATCGCGGATGGCGTACGAGGTATGCGTGTACGCTCCGGGGTTGAGCACAACGCCGTCGAACGCTCTGCCCATGCCTTTTTGCACATGGTCGACGAGCGTGCCTTCGCTGTTCGACTGGTAGAATTCGAATTTCACGTCGGGAAATTTCTTCGCGAGCATTTTTTCGATATCGTCGAGCGTAGCAGTCCCGTACAGCTCAGGCTCGCGCTTGCCGAGAAGGTTCAGGTTTGGTCCGTTGATGACGAGGAAGCGCATAAGTAAGAAATACTAAATACGAAACGCTCAACAATATCGAAACTCGAATATCAAAAAAATTGGAAGAAGTTATCAGTTTAAATAATTGGGATTTGTTTAGGATTTCGTGTTTAGAATTTTATAGTCGGTCGCTACGTAATCTTCACGACAACGATCGTCATATCATTATGTTGTTTTGCTTTTCCGACAAACGTTTATAGTTCCGCAAACATCTCCTCCAGCGCCTCGTTGACAGAGAGAAAAATTTTAAGGTGTGTCATGCGCGGGGTTAGAGCTTGACGGATTTCGCAAGCTCGGATTCGGTTTGCCGGACAAGGTCATCTTCGATGAACTCGCGGATGGCGGGCTTGAGGTACATTTCGTCAATGCCGATTTCTGCCAGTCCCCGCGCGAGGATAGAGGCTTTTTGGGCGGGGGCAAGCTTCTTATTAATGACGATAAGCCGCTCCGTCTTGAGGACGCAAAATCCGCCTTCAAAATCGCCTTTTTCATACCGGACGGCAATAGCGCACTGCGAGGCAAGCAGTTCGAGTTCTTTAAGGAGTTCTTCTTGGGTCATGGTTTCGCATACCTGAGGAAACATCACAACATACTCAGTTTTACGCAGATTTTCAAGGAGGAGTTGCGTTCCGCTTATGGTCCCACCAGGCGACGATTTTCCAGCCCGACCATACCGTGAAAAGAAAAAATACCACGCCGGCTATCACGTCGATAACGTAATGATAGCGCAGGTACACGGTGCCGAGAACGAGCAAAGTGGCGAGCGATGCGAGAAGCCAGCGCGAGGCAACCTTGAAATGGAACGCGCAGTACACGACGACAAGCGAAAGCTGTGTGTGTCCGCTGGGGAACACATCACGCTGAACGAAGTCAACCGGATTTGCTATATCTGTAGGAATGGACTCGCCTGCGTTGATGAACGCGCGCAGAGGTTCGGTGAAGAACAAACCGGGGAGTTCTAGATTGAGGAGTTCAAACGTGTGGAGAGTGAAGCGAGGCCCAACAGCGGGCAGTAGGAAATATCCGAGATAAGAAAGATAGAAACCATAGACGATCATGAACGCGGCGCGGTCATATCCATGCCACGAATGCTTTCGGTATACATCAATACCGACAATAATGAAAAGTAAGTAATAAGAAGAGTAGCCGAGCTGGAGGATTTCCGTGAGCGCCGGATTGGAGAACTGCGCGAGCCACTCTGTGGGATTAACGCCGAACAGCCACTGGTCAACCGAAATAAGCAATGTATCATAGTCAATCGGGTGAATCGGGCGCACCATCAAGTAGAGCTCTTTGAACGTCAGCAGTACAGCGGCGTAGATATACCAGCGATGGAGATGCATCAACAGTTTTGTTTTTCGTTTTTTCGCGCTGTGGGCGAGATAAAAAATGAAACAGATACCGAGCGCATTTGCCGGAACGAGCCAGTACCAGTCGCTCACGCGTGAAGAGAACACGAGGTTCAAGAGCATAAGAAATGCGTGAAACGAAATCGTAACCAGGTCGGCAGGGTTGAGCGGTGCGAAGAGTTTACGGAGAGTCATGCGTGCGTTTGCTGATTAGAGCCACTGAAGCAACATCGTCGCGATAGAAAGAAAGATAGTGATCCCGACGACGTCCTGGAATGCCGTTTCGAACGGTCCCGCCGTCATTGCGGGGTCGAAGCCGAAGGAACGCGAAATCATCGGCGTGGCGGTGCCGACAAAGCCGGAGATGTTAATCGAGATAAACATGGATACCCCTACCGCGACGCCGAAGAGCACCTTGCCATGCCAGTACGCACCGACGACGCCGAGCACAGTGCCGCAGACGGCGCCGATGATGAGCGTCGTTTGAATCTGCCGCCAGATCGGGTCCCACCATTTGTTGAGCTGAATATGTCCAGTGGCAAGCCCGCGTATGACGACGGCGGCGGACTGCAATCCCGTGTTGCCGGAAAGAGCTGAAATAATTGGCATAAACGATGCGAGCAGGATCACTTGCGAGAGTGTCTTATCAAATTGATAGATCACCACCCCCGCGACCATTTCTAATAATAGAGTAATCAGCACCCACGGGAGCCGCAGGAGGGCGATTCTCGCCGGCGAGCGGCGTTCCATTTCTTCAGCGCCAGAGCCCACCATCCGTGCCACATCTTCCTCGTGCTCTTCCACCAACACGTCAACCACGTCGTCCACCGTGATGCGGCCCAGCAATTTCCCCGCCTTATCGGTCACGGGCAGGGAAACGATGTCGTATTTCTTGAAGATTTGAGCTACCTCTTCCTGGTCGACGTCCGGGGTGACGCTGTTGAAATCGGTATTCATAATCTTATGCACGCGCTTGTTGGGTGCGTGGAGCAGAAGCTCCTGTATTGCTACACTGCCAATCAAGAGCCCGTTCTCATCGACCACATACAGGTTATAGATATTCTTGTGTTCCTTTGCCATCTTCCGCACGACGCGAATTGCCTGCTTTAGTGTGTCGTTGCGGTGGACAACCGCAACTTCCTTCGCCATGATACCGCCCGCCGTCGATTCGTCGTAGCGAAGCAATTCTTCGACGTGGGAAGAATCCTCTATATCCATCTTTTCAAGGACTTCCTCCGCATGTTCGTCCGTCAACTGACCGATGATGTCCGCCGCGTCGTCCGAATCCATACCTTGGACGAGTCTCGTCAGGTGTTCTTTGGGAAGAGTTTGGAACAGGTGCTCGCGGTGTACGACGTCAAGCTCCAGTAGTACTTCGCTCTGCATGTCGTTCGAGACGAGCCGGAACAAATAGTCCGCATCTTCCTTTTCGAGCCGGTTGATGATGTGCGCGATATCCGCGGGGTACAGGTCTTGCAGGATATTCAGGACGAGGAAATCCGAACGCGAATGCACGAGGTCTTCGAGGTCGCGCATGAGTTCGTCGTCGACTTCGAGTAATGTTTTCTGCTGTTGAGCAGGGTCGGTATGAAGAGTGCCTTCTGACATTTCAAATCATTCTACGTGCCGGATGTGTTTTTCAAACGGTTCGAGTAAACTCGTTAGGCGGAGGAACTGTTCAATCGTTAATTCTTCCGGCCGTTGCTGGAGGTCGAAGGCGATGCCGTCCAACTGCTCATCGCTGAACCCCATATAGCGCAAACCGTTGCGGAGCGTTTTTCGCCGTTTCCCGAACGTCGAGCGAACAATGTGTGTAAAAAGCGTTTTGTTGCACGGGGGAAGCTCCTTCTTGAATGCCAGCGCAACGACGGCGGAATCGACGTTCGGCTTCGGGTAAAACGAGTTGCGCGAAACCTTGAACAGTATCTCCGGCTCGGTGTGAAACTGTGTTGCAACGGCGAGGATGCCGTAGTCCTTCGTCCGCGGTGCGGCGATGAGCCGCTGGGCGACTTCTTTCTGCATCATCAGCGTTGCGTCGCGAACAACTTCGCGGGCTTCAAAGAGCATGAACAGAATTTCGCTCGTGATGTAATACGGGATGTTTCCTACCACGCGCAGTTGTCGGCGGTGTGCTGTTGCCAGCGCCCGGAAATCGACGTTCAGCACATCGTCTTGCACGAGTGTGAGCGTGTCGCCGAAGGTGTCGCGCAACAACCCGGCAGCGCGTGCATCAAGCTCGATGCCGATAACGGTTCCCGCCGCGGGGATCAGATGTTTTGTCAGCGCGCCACTGCCAGGGCCGATTTCCACAACGACGTCATCGCGGCTCAGCGCGAGAGACGAAACGATGTTGCGCGCAATGTTTTCATCCCGTAG
>DATCJD010000217.1:0-2820 GCA_036507435.1 Bacteroidota bacterium | reverse complement strand
ACCTTGAGAAAGACGGACTGGGTAATATCAGCCGCGTCGTCGTAGTCTTTCGACATATTCAAGGCGAGATTGAAGACGAGCCGCTGGTATTTCTCTACCAGCTTGCCAAAGGCAATTTGGTCGCCCTTGAGTGAATACTGGACTAAACTCAGGTCGTCATCAACCATGTGAAATACAACCGAAGAGTGAAAAAGTTGGTATGAATGGTCCGGCAATATTAGGATAGCGTATAAGCTGGGAAAAAAGCATAGCCGGGGCGGGTTTATGCGGCATCGACGATTTCAAAAATCGTGTCCAGCCTGGTCATTTGAAAGACGTCCCGCACGTGCTGGCTCATGTTGGCGAGCCGCAGTTTATGCCCCCGTTCGCTCAGGCGTTTCTGGGCGGCAAGCAAAATGCCCAATCCGGCGCTCGACACGTATTGCAGGTTCTTCATATCCAGTGTCGCGGTGGCGGTGAGTTGCTCCAGCACGGTACGCGCCGCATCGACATGAGACGCATCAAACCGTCCGGACATGACCACTTCCCCCGGTTTCACAATTCTGATATCAAACATACAGCTACTCCAATCGTTTCGTGACCGTAATATAACTCTTGCCGTCTTCGTGGTTATACTGCACCGAGTCCATCAAGCGCTTGACTAAATGAATACCCAGTCCGCCGGGCTTTCGGTCTTTTAGCGGGATATTCAAATTGACTTCGGGAGTTTTCGTGAGGTCGAACGGGGTTGCGTTGGGGTCTATCAAGCAGACCGAAAGCTGGTTCGATGATTTGTCGAGACTGATCGAAATGCGCTCCTTCGCCAGCGCATTGTATTTCACCATGTTGGTAAAGAGTTCCTCGACGACTAAGTCCACATCATCGGCTGTTTGTTTTTTTACCCGATGTTGCGACATGAACCCGTGAAGAAAATCGAAGACTTTCTCCAGTGATTTCATTTCTCGAGGAAATTCTTGTTGCATAGGATGCCAAGAATCCGGATGCGGACGTCGCATCTCCACAACGTTCGGTGCGGTCGTGTGTGTGAACTTAGAGCTGTTTAATTTTTTGCTCGATCTCGGAGGTAATCTCGCCGTAGCTCAGCATGGTATTGCCGTCGCCGTCAATATCGAACTCCACGTCAAGCCCTGCCTGCATCAGAACCGAGAAGAGGCGGGTCTCGTCGTATCCTTTGAGGTTGGGATATGTTCCCTGAATCATCGTAATAAAATCTTTCAGTCCAACTTTAGGCATTGTCGTATCCCCTCATGGAAACGTGTTAGAAAAAAACATCTCTTGCGCCGGATAACGGCACTACTCGATTCTTATCTGAAGCTGGTAAGCGCTTTCTCAACCGATTCGAACAGTTTCAGGACTCGCACTAATTTCGTCACAATAAACAGCGGACCGGTTTTCTTTGAGGCATTGGCGACACATAATTCACCGCCCCGTGTTTTTACCGACGCCATCGCCGCCATGATGGCGCCAAGCCCCGTACTGCTCATGCGTTCAACCTTCTCGATATCCACTACTATTTTCCGGATGTCTTTTTCGAGAACCGAGTAAATAGACTTCCGAAACTGCATGGCGTCGGGCTCGCTCATTATACTGCCGTGAACCGACAGCACAACAATGTCGCCAATATTCTTTTCTGCAATCTTCATCTGGCAGGCAGAATCAAAACAAACGGGGAGAGCACTGCGACCCCTTCTCAGTCGCAAGTGTGCAGAGGCAGGACGTACCGCCTGTCCCCTCTAACGCACAAAAGTAAGGAAAGCATTGTGCAAAATCAACCTACAATAACTTTCGGTATTATCTTCTTTTGAATTAGATTTGGTGGGGCAGGCATTCTTGCCTGTCAAAAGGGGTCAGACAGGAATGTCTGACCTACCAAACAGGGAGACTATGAACCTTTCCCAATAAAAACGACAAGGCGGCTTCTTAGCCGCCTTGCCGTTTCAGAGAGCGTTTTTGATACTATTGCTGTTTCATTTTCACCTGTTTTTTGGCAATAAGAAATAGCGAAGCCGCGAGGAGCGCAAACATAATCACCGAGACCAGCGGCGAATCCACTAGGGATGGGAACCACTTCACTCCGAGCAGGAATAACCCCGGCTCTATGACGCCCGAAACTTCCAACAACGCTATGCCGATAGACGCCAGCCCGAAAATCGCGCCGCCCGCGATGAGTCCGCTTGCGTACAGAGAACCGGAACTCACTTCGCTGTCTCCGTGCCCGCCGGACTGTTGCTTGCCTTCAGCGAGCCAGCGAACGATACCACCGCAGAAGATCGCCAGCGTCGTACCGATAGATAAATAACAGCCTACAGCAAACGCCAACGAACGTATGCCGAGAAGTTCAACAACGATCACCAAGAACACTCCCATCAGCACCAACCCCCACGGCAATTGTTGGTTTAAGATTCCGTTGATGACGGTCGCCATCAACCGCGCTTGCGGGGCGGCGGCTTGCTCGCTTCCGATACCCTGAATCCACTGAATCTCAATCGCACCGGATTCAGGATTGTATAAGTATTTCCCGTCCGGCACGGTCGTGGAGCCGATAGAATTGATCAAGAAGTAATTTTTCCCATCGTGTTCGTACTCCCGCGATTCCACCTGAACGCCGGCAGGAGGGTTGTTCACATCGAACGCCATCGTCATGGGCCTGTATTCCGCCAAGCCTTTGTTCATCATGATGAGTGTCAGCCCGATTACGAACACCGACGCCATCACGCCGACCATCAACCCTACCTGCTGTTTCCAGGGCGTGGCGCCGATGAGGAAACCGGTTTTCAAATCCTGAGACGTGGCGCCTGCATTCGCGGCGGCAACGCACAC
>DATCJD010000216.1:0-2319 GCA_036507435.1 Bacteroidota bacterium | reverse complement strand
AAGACAATTAAATATCGTCTACCCTTTCGTTTCTTCTACACTTTAAAAGAGCAACATCTTTTAGAGCCTAAGGTACGGTGTGAATTGATGTATAGTTATTCGACCATCCATTCTTTTCGATTATCGAATGTAGCTGAAGTTGATTTAACCCACTGGTTTTAAAAGAGATGGGACTGTTTGATAAATTAAAAGCCGGACTGGCTAAAACGCGCGAGTCGCTTTTTGCAAAAGTCTCCCAGCTCGTATCGGGAAAAAGCAGCATTGATGTGGAGACGCTCGACCGGCTGGAGGAAATTTTGCTTTCGAGCGACGTCGGCGTCGGCACGACAACGGCAATTTTAGAAAACATCAAACGCCGCGTCAAAACAGAGACGTATGAATCCGCCGAGCATCTGCAAACTCTCCTGAAAGACGAAATTGCAAAAGTCCTGCACGTGAACGGAAAAGAAGAAGCGGGAGAAATGGCAGAACTACCTGCGTCGAAGCCGTGGGTGGTGATGGTAGTCGGCGTGAACGGAGTGGGCAAGACCACAACCATCGGCAAACTGGCGTATAATTATTCGAAAGCTGGCTACAAGGTCATTATCGGAGCGGCGGATACATTCCGTGCCGCGGCGAATGAGCAATTGGAAATCTGGGCGCAACGCGCAGGCGTGGACATCATCCAGCAACAGCACGGCGCAGACCCGGCTTCGGTAGCGTTCGACACGCTCGGCTCTGCATTAGCGCGAGGAGCGGATATCGTGATAATTGATACTGCGGGCAGACTGCATACGAAAACGAATCTCATGGACGAGCTAAAGAAAATCAAGCGCGTGATGGAAAAGCGCTTTCCGGGAGCCCCTCACGAGGTGCTCCTTGTGATTGATGCTTCCACGGGTCAAAATGCGCTCCAGCAGGCGAAATTATTCGATGAGGCGGTCGGGTTAACGGGCATAGCAATCACAAAATTGGACGGAACCGCCAAAGGCGGCATCGTGTTGGCAGTGAGTAGCGAGCTGAAGATTCCCGTGAAATACATCGGCGTAGGCGAGCAAATAGACGACCTCCAGCCGTTTCGGAAGCGGGAGTTTGTTGAGGCGTTATTCGGGGTTTAATAAGAGCGACACAGTCCCATGTTATTACGCAAACCCAAATACCATCGTTTCGAATACAATCCTCGTTATTATAACCCTGAGAAGGACGTTGACGAACAGCGGCGGCAAAAGCTGAGAATTTCACGCTCGCACAATAGGCGTACATTACGGCCGGTGTACTTCTGGGGGATGTTGTTACTGCTCATCGTGTATTTCTATCTCTATATTTCCGGCGCGTTCAGATAAGATGGCGCACAAGATTCACATACTGCGTGCAGATGTCGCAAATAAAATTGCCGCGGGCGAAGTCGTCCAGCGCCCCGCCGCGGCAGTGAAGGAGCTTGTGGAGAATGCGCTCGACGCCAACGCAAAGAAAATAAGCGTTATCGTCAAGGGTGCGGGGAAGACATGGTTGCAGGTGATTGACGACGGCGATGGGATGGGCGAAGAAGACGCGGTATTGGCATTCCAGCGGCACGCAACGAGCAAGATTACCTCTGCGGAAGATTTGGAACATATTCGTACGCTCGGGTTTCGCGGCGAAGCCCTCGCTTCGGTCGCGGCGGTCTCTCAGGTCGAACTGCGCACAAGAACACGCAAGGAGGATGTCGGGACGTTGTTGAGAGTGGAAGGAAACGAAGAAAAAGAACGCTCCAAAGTCAGCGTCGAACCCGGAACGAATATTATCGTCAGGAACCTGTTCTACAATACTCCTGCCCGCCGTAACTTCCTCAAGACCGACCATACCGAACTCAAAAACATCACCGAAGTCGTTACGCGGATGGCAGTTATTTATCCGGAAATAGGGTGGCAGTACGTCAGCGACGACGAAACACTGCTCGACCTTAAGCCGGGCACTGCAGAGGACCGGTTCATTGATGTATTTGGCGAGCGTCATTTTAAGTCGGTGGTGACCCTGACGGAAAAGACGGAGTACCTTTCGCTCAACGGTTTTATCGGCAAGCCGGACTTCGGTAGAAAGAGCCGCAACGACCAGCACCTGTACATCAACCGGCGCTTCATCACCAGCCGCGCGATCAGCCATGCGGTGTTTCATGCGTATGAGCATTTAATGGTGAAGGGAGCATTTCCGTTTTTTGTGTTGAACATTACGCTCGACCCGCGAAAGGTCGACGTGAACGTGCACCCCTCCAAAATGGAAGTGAAGTTCGAGAACGAATCGAACATTTACCGGTTCGTTCTGTCGGTTATTCGGAAGACGCTCGCGGCGCACGATTTAATC
>DATCJD010000215.1:0-5415 GCA_036507435.1 Bacteroidota bacterium | reverse complement strand
GATGCTGATTATTTTCTCCTAACCCCCTGCGGCTCACACAACGAGCCGCGCCTGCCTGCCGGCAGGCAGGTCCCCCTTAGAAAAAGGGGGACGTAAAAAATAGCGCTCATCGCTTGAACTTGCTCTGTAACCCCCTGCGTTCCGTTTACTTCGTAACCGGAACGCGTCCCCTCCCGAAGGGATCCCTTTGGGACTTAGAAAAAGGGGGACGTAAAAAATAATGCTTTTTACTATTTATTCTCATGTCGGCGTAAACGCCGACCTACCGACAATATGCAGACGACCTACCGACAACAGACCGATGATCAAGCTCAGATATAACTACTAGAATGTCGCCTCATCGCTTATTGCACCGCCTGGATGCGTTGCAAGAGTTCGTACACCTGAGGCGATTGTTGTTTGTATTCTTCGTAGAGCGGTGCGACTTTCTCGAAGAACGGCGATTTGTCCGGTTTGATAATCTGCACGCCGGCTTTCTGCACCTCATCGAGCGCGTGAGCGGTCGCTTCGCTCCATAATGTTTTCTGATACTCCGCCGATTCGTCCGCCGCTTCCTGCAGGATTGTTTGTTCCTCAGGCGTCAGGTTGTTCCACACTACAGTACTGATCAACACAACATCCGGCACTGCGGTATGCTCGTCGAGCACATAAAACTTGCAGACTTCGTAATGGCGCGACGTATGGAATGAAGGCGGGTTGTTTTCCGCTCCGTCCACCACGCCTTGCTGAAGTGCCGTGTACAGCTCGCCCCACGCAATGGGCGTTGCGGAACCGCCAAGCGCGTTGACCATTTTCACCGACGTCAGGCTCTCCTGTGTCCGGATTTTCATACCGGGCAGGTCGCCGGGCGAAAGAATCGGTTTGGCTTTTGTGTAGAAACTCCGACTGCCCGCGTCATAATACGTCAGCCCGCGCAGGTAACGCGCCTCGGCGCTCATGAGGACTTCTTCGCCAACCTCTCCATCCAGAACCTTGTACCGGTGCTCGTCGTCCCGGAACACATAGGGCAAACTAAAGACGCTGTATGACGGCGAGAAGCCCTCCAACACGCTGGTGGAGACTTTGGTAATGCCGAGACTGCCGATCTGCAACAGCTCTATCAACTCGCGTTCCGTGCCCAATTGCTGACTTGGGTATAAGTCAATGCGCATCTTGCCGTCTGATTTTTCGGCGACGCGCTTCGCCATAAATTCCATCGCGATGTGTACGGGGTGGGTTGCGTCCAGCCCGTGGGCAAGCTTAATGACGGTCACGTCGCTCTCCTTGCCGCAGGCAGAGAGAAGCACCAGTATTGCTATGGAGAATGCGTATCGCATAAAATTTGTTGAATGTGGCTAAAAAAACTATCTCAGTAACACGCGTAAAGGGCTAAAGCCCCATTTTTTTTTATTTCCCCGACCTAAAGGTCGGGGCTATAGTACACCCGAAGGGCAAGGGGACAAAATGCAGGCAAAATCTTTTTCACCTCTTTACCAAGTCCCGAAGGGATCCCTTTGGGAGAGGGGAGTCCGCTGACCAGCCCCTGTGTTTGTATCGGGAGGCGGACAGGATTGTAACCCGACTCGAATTAGTTCGTTACCCTACATTGCTTCTAATACTTGCCTGCGAATTCTTTTTGCCAGTGCATGATGTTCCAGTCGCGGTCAACTTTGGGGTCGAGCGCCGCCATCAGCCACACGAAATTCATGCCGAACCCCGGCGCGGCGACGTTCGGGTGGTATCCTTTTGTGATGATGACCGCGTCGTCTTCGAACACAGGCTCGACAACGTACGGTTTTTTCATATCATCGTACATCATCTGGATGCCGAAGCCCGGCTTGGGCATTTCGATGTACAGGTACACCTCTTCTTTCGATGTGCCGTGCTCGTGCGGGGGCCAGCTTGTCCAGTTGCCCGGCGAGCCGAAGGTGACGCCGCATAAGAGCCGGTCCGCAGGGACGTTCACGTCAATCGTCTTGTTTATTTCGCGCTGGTAACTTTCTTTTCCGGCGGCGGTATGGTAATTCGGGTCGCCCTCTACTTTTTCAAACGGGATGAATAATACTGCGCCCGGCTTCTTCGTCGGAGCGGACGCTTCGACGATGTCGACAGCGTTCGACGTCGAAACCTGATAGGTGTGCCCCGGCGGGATGTAGAGCGTATCGTACGGCTTGACAGCATAGGGCGTGCCGTCCACCCTCACCACTCCCTCGCCTTTCAAACAGATGAGCGAAACTTCGCGTCCTTTCGAGGTTGCGGCAACGCTGTTCTTTCTTTGATTGAGGATAATTCTGCCGCAGGAGAGCGCTTTGAGCGGCGTGTTCCTCGGCGTCATCATGATGTTTCTGCCGAGTTTCTTTGCGGTATTCCGCACAACGAATTTATTTTTGGGCATGGCTTGGTATCCTTACTTAGTATTTCGCTCCTGACGGAGCTATCGACAATTCCGGTCTGTTCACTATTCGAATTTCGTCCCTCCGGGACTCGCACCTCATGCGGCATTTTTCGATCTGGTTTCGCTCCTGACGGAGCCATTTATCATTCCAGCCTGTTCACTATTCGAATTTCGTCCCTCCGGGACTCTTTCATTCATCCGGTATGTTTCACTTTGGTGTCGCTCCGTTAGGAGCACCATTTCTATAGAGCGTAGTCAAAAAAATGTACAAGCCCCAGAGGGGCGAGATAGTGTTTCTACTACAATCCCTTCTTTTCCTCTCTCAATTCAATCGCTAGCGGCAAGTTCAACCGAGCGGCGTTTCGTTTCTGCATTTCTCTCAACTCTTCGACGCTCCACATCTTCCCTGTCTCGCCTTCCCACACTGAGGAAATCAAAAATCGCAACGGCTTGCCCGGTTCCAGTTTTATCAAGACAAGGTCATTGTACTTATCTTCTGCCTTTTCCACAATACTCTTCGAGCTGAATTGCAGGTCCATGAATAACTCATCGCCCGCGCGGGATTGTTTCCCAGTGCTGGTCAGCCGTCCATGATCGGGATTCCAGACCACGCTCGATGAATCATGCTTCACGATACTGGTCACGAGCGTTCTCGCCGCGCCGTTGTGCAGAATGACGCGGTGCTCCATCACACGTTCGCCTGCATAGATGGTAAAAACAGAGGAAACATCGGCCTTTTCACCGCCCACGTCCCAACCGTAATAATCCACCCGCACGACCGCGCGAACGGGTCCGCGAGCGATAATGCGGCTTCGGCGACGGTCTAACGTAAGCGGCTTGTGCACGGAATCCCCCACCCAGAACGCGATACCGCCTACTCCGAGCGAGGGACCCACATGAAGAGGGTCCATCCCCCAATCGGTGTTTTGCTGGTAGTCAATGAGAGTCGAGCCGATAAATTTCCACTGCAATCCGCGCCGCCTCTTGGCTTGAATATCCACTGCGTTGCGCTCGTCGAGGTACACACGGTACCCGACGAGTTCCGATTCCCAACCCACACCGTCGAACCGGTAGAGCGTTTGGTCGCGCTTCAGTCCGGGTCCGTCGTCGTCATCCAGCGATAGAAGCACGCCGTCCACGCGTTTCCAGTTTTGCGCATCGGTGGAAACAGCGAGATGCGAGGCGCCGGAAAATTGCTCCGTCGTATCCCGCATTGTAAAGGTACGCGATTGTTTCGGGGCGAAATCAGCAAGCCACACGACCTCATCGGGCGTGCCGTTCTGGTCAATATCGTCCGCTTGATACACATACCAGCGTCCGGCGTCGTCAACGATGCGAAGGGTCGATTGCCGCGCATTCGCCAATTTTGAAATAATGCGTGCCCACTCGACGACAACAGGCTCATCCTGCCGCGCCAACGATGAGGGGTTCGTCACGGTGATAGTCAGATGTTGCGCGCTGATTCTGGAAGATAACATCAACAACGCCAACAAGAGTATATTCAACCCCCTGCGACTCACAAAACGAGTCGCGCCTGCCTGCCAGCAGGCAGGTCCCCCCTTGGTTAGGGGGACATGGAACTGTTGATGCTTTGTTGCTTGTTGTATAATGGGTTGTGCGTTATTCATAGGTGTTAATCCAGAATGAGTAAGTCGGGACGTTTGACGTGCGTTCCATTCAATTCAACATCTACCGAGGGCCAGCGTTGGTCGAATGTCAGCACTTCGTATGCGCTCTCGCCGGCGACGATGGTATCTTCGGATTTCGTTCCGGTGATCGTCGGGTTCCATGCGAACGCTTGGTTGGACTGTACGACTTCTTTGCAGATTTCCGAGGCCCGGTAGTCGTGCGCGGTGTAGCCGGTCGCACCCCCTTGGTGGCGCAGATACCATTCGTTCGGATAGCCGGCGGCGGTGTACTGATCCTTCAAGCCGTTGAAGATATCCGCGACGCCCGCGTTCGGCTTCGTCTGCTCCATCAACCACGCATCGAGCCGCACGACGGCGCGATGCTTGTTGCGGAAATCTTCCGACACTGTGCCCATAATGATTTGGCGCGAGGCAGAGGCGACCAACCCGGAGCGCCGCCCGCTCATAGTTATCAACGCAATCTTTTTGAGCGTGTTTTCTGTCGGCAACGGATGGCGGTATGCCCGCACGCGTTCATCGAAGGCGACGAGGTTGACTAACGGTTCAATTCCTTTCCGGACGAGCCGCAACGCAAGTTCCGCCGCAAGGTCATACTCCATCATTCCGGGACGAAGAACATGCGCCACCTCCCACAGCACGGCGGCAATGTCTTTTCCCAATAACCGGTAGCGCTCGATTTCATCAGGCAAGAGGGAATACCTGAGGCGGGCGACATCCTGTCTCAGCGTCCCCGTATCAATGGCGATGCGATTTCCATAGTGTTTCTTGAGAGACTTGCGCCTTGTCGTATCCTCCCACCAGGCGTTCAAATGCACCTGTTCGGGCTTCCAGGGCATTTCTTCGTCGGCCATGCGGCGACTTTCGACGGCGTTGATGAACAAATGCTCGCCCGTCTTTGTGATAAGAAGTTCAGCAAGACTCTCTTCTGTTGCAACATTAATGTGACTGCGTGCTCCGCCGGAATACCATGCGAAATTGCTTTGGAGCGTGAGCAGAAGTCCGTCTAATTTGTTCGATTCTAAAAGTTTCAGCACCCGCGCGCGCTTCGCCGTACGTGAACGCTGTACGGAATTCACCTCCTCGAGGATGTTCTTGCCGTGTACTTGTTCTGCGTTCATAGCTTTTGCCGGTCAGTATGTTTCATAGCCGAACCGGAGGCGGTGGTAAATTTCCATATCTCGCCTACGAAGGTGAGGTAGCTTGTGGTGATAAACAGCTTCTCGTTGTATATCCCGTTTTTGATGAGGATGATGACATTCTTTGCATTATCTTTTGGGATGGAATTCATTGCAGACTGGATGGACGTGAAATGCCCGCTTCCGTCTTGAGCAACGACGATATCGGCGCGGTCGGATGTCCTATTGGACGCTAAGGCAGGGGGAACGGCAAGAA
>DATCJD010000214.1:0-4138 GCA_036507435.1 Bacteroidota bacterium | reverse complement strand
CTTCATTTTTTTACAATGCATACGATACGGAGGATGTTTCAGGATGCCGGGTTTGAGATTCAACACGTGAAGCTCACATACAGCAATAGTAAGAAGGCTCGGCTCTTACGCGTTCTGAGTCTCGGACTCTTACAGCCATTTTTGATTTACCAGTTTCTACTCGTCGTTAGTAAAAGTCCTCGTTGAATCTCAGCCAAAAGATGGCTACATTAAATATTAATCCGCGCCTGTAGCTCAACTGGATAGAGCGTTGGCCTCCGGAGCCAAAGGTTGAGGGTTCGAATCCCCCCAGGCGCACAGTACATATAGACTCTTCTACTTAGATATAGAAAGAACAGTATGCTCAAACCGAAAAAGAAAATCAGCAAGCGTGAAATAAAAGAAGACAAGCTCGTCTCGTCTTATTTCGAAGCGACAAACTGGTACGAGAAAAACAAGAAGCTCGTCAGTAGTATCATCACGGGCATTGTGATTGTCGTCATTATCGCTATTGTCGTGCGGAACAACATCGCCGGCAATAACGAGCAGGCGATGACGGAATTGGCGAAAGTCTTGCCGTATTATGACCAAGGGAATTACGAAGGTGCGATCAACGGTATTCCGCAGAATAACGTGCGCGGATTGACGGCAATTGTCGCCGATTACGGCAGTACGAAATCCGGTGAGTTTGCTAAATTCTATCTTGCGAATGCGTACTACACAACACAACAGTACGATAAAGCGTTAGAGCTGTACCTCGACGTCAGCGTGGGCGACAACATGATACAAGCCTCTGCCTATGCTGGTGCAGGAGCGTGCTACGAAGCGAAAGCCGATCCCGCCAATGCGGCCGAGTATTTTGAAAAAGCCGCCCAGTTTGGGAAAACCAATCCCCAAACCGTTGAATATCTCCATCACGCCGCCATGAATTACGCGACGGCGGGTGAAAAAGAAAAAGCTGTCACACTTCTCAGAAAAGTGAAGAAAGAGTATCCGACAACCCAGCTCGCTCGTGATATTGAAAAGTATATCGCACAGATAAACTCGTAGCGCCGGAATCGATATGGATGAAGGTCTCCCGACTAACGAGAGACCGATAGCACAAGGAACACTGCGCAGTCCGACAGCGAATGTCTGTTCTCCCCGTCAAGCGGTACACCGACCGCATACTCAAAATTGCCACACCGGCTGTTGCAGGCCTTTCATCTCAAATGATCGTCTCCATCATCGATACGGCTATGGTGGGACGGTTGGAGGACTCCGCCACCGCGCTCGCCGCGATGGGTCTTGGCGTGCTCGCGACGTGGACGTTGACGGCTTTTTTTTCTAGCCTTGCAACTGGCACGCATATATTGGTCGCCCGCAGGCAGGGAGAAGAAAATTATTCCGAGGCCGGAATTGTGCTCAACAATTCTTTGGTGCTGGCTTTTCTTCTCGGAGTGGTCTTCGGTTTTCTCGGTTTCTACTTTTCGCACGATATTATCGGTTTTTTTTCCAGCGACGATAACGTCGAGTTTTTGGGCGGGGAGTATATGAAGTACCGCTCGCTGGGCTTGCCGTTTTTTCTGCTTGCCGTCGCGTATCGCGGGTTCTTCTACGGCATCGGGCATACGAAGATGTTTATGTTCTCCGCGGTTATTTCGTATGTCATCAACATTGTGTTCAATTATTTATTGATTTTTGGCGCTTTCGGTTTCCCTCAAATGGGCGTTGCCGGCGCGGGTTTTGCGGCTTCGATCGGGATGTTTTTCGGCTGGGTGTTTTTTGTCATTGTAACTTTTTTGCCTTCTTACCGAAAGAAATATAGGTACTACGAGCTCCTCGAACTTGGCATAAAGAAGATTGAGCCGATTGTGCGGATTTCTTTGCCGGTATCGTTCCAGAATATCTTAATCCTTTTCGGCTTTTTATTGTTTGTCGCGATAACGGGAATTATCGGTACGGAAGAGCAGGCGGCGACGCAGGTGGTGATTACCGCACTGTTTCTTTCCTTTATGCCGTGTTTTGGTCTTGGAGTAGCGGCACAGACTCTTGTAGGAAATTCGCTGGGTAACAAACGGCCGGATGAAGCATATATCTACGGAATCGAAACGGCAAAAATTGCCGTTATTTTTACATTGATGCTTGGAGCTGTATTTGTCCTTGCACCGGAGCTGGTTTTGCGCATCATTACTCCGAATGAGGATATCGTATCCGTTGCGAGGCCGATCCTACAGCTCGCTGGTGTTGCTCAAGTGTTTTACGGCGCGGGCATTGTGTTGGCATACGCTTTGCAGTCAGCGGGAGCGACAGTCTATGTGATGCTCATCGAAATCATCACACACTGGATTATTTTTTTGCCGCTCTCGTATTTTATCGGTGTGACACTGGGCTACGGGTTGCTCGGCGCCTGGCTTGCATTGCCCATTTATATCGTTGCCTATACTCTTATGGCATGGCTAAAATTTCGTTCAGGCAGTTGGAAGCGAATAACCGTATAGTATGACACGACTACGACGCATCATTTACATATTGGTTCCTTCGCTTAGTTTTATCGGCGTATTCGTCTATGACGTGATGCAATATACGACGCGCGTAGAAATGGGCGGGGGAGTCTACGTGCGTGAGATCCTGATGGCGGTGTCGTTCTCTTTGTTATTCCTGCTCCTTCAGGATAAAAGAGGGCAACGTGTCCGCGGCATTCCCAAGGAACTCGGACGTTTGCTCATGGTTGGCGCGTTCATTGCGGGCATCACGGCGCTTGCTTCGTTTCTTTCCAATTCTAATACTGCTGGAGAAGCAAGGCAGATTCACCTCAAAGTGATCGAAGGGTTCCTTTCATTCGCCGTCGGCGTACCGCTCGGCATCTTTGCCATCAATGCTCTGCTCACGATTAAAGACCTTGTTCTTTACAAGCGAAGAAAGGGGGCGCGAAGAAATTTTATCGCATATCTCGTTCTTCTTTTCATTGCCTGTTTAACGACCATTCCACTGCTACCCGTAGAAATCGCACTGATTGCCTCGGCATTTATGCCTCTGGCAATAATCATGATTATTATCAATTCGTTTAAGCAGAATTGGATTGTATCTCTTTCGCGTCGGGAAAAAGTTTATTCAATCATCTATTCTGCGCTATTGTTTCTTGTGTTTACGCTTCTTGCCGTGCTCGCAGAAAATGAATTCGGGCAGAAAGCGCTTATGACGATCAGCGCTCCCTTACAGCGGTTTGTTTTTCTTAATCTTATTTTTGGCGCTGTCTATTCGGGTATGGCGTTCGTCAGCACATTATTCCATTTGCCGACTGCCGATGAGTACGAGCGAAAACAATCGGAACTCACCTCGCTTCATAACCTGAGCAGGCTTGTCTCGCAAGTGTTTGATTTTAAGGACCTGGTCAATACGGTGACGCACATGACACTTGAAGTGGTCGGTGCGGGCAGAGCGTGGCTTGAAATCATTAAGAATGACGAAAAGGGCGTGGCATCATCTGTGGATATCGTCTCACAACAGAACATCTCAGCAGAGCAAATAGAGGCGATTACAGGCAATGGAGAATCTCCGTTGCGCACCTATTTACTCGATACAAAGAAGTTTCTTATCATAGACGATGTTACAGGCGACCGCAGGACTAAACATCTGAAAGGTTCGGATATAAAAATCGCCTCGCTTGTCAGCATTCCGCTGATCCTGCATAATCAACTTATCGGGATTCTTCATGCAACGAAGGATATGGAGTACGGCTTCGACCAGGATGATGTAGACGTGTTGACGACATTTGCTGATAACGTCGCGATTGCGATTGAAAACTCCCGCCTGATCTCCCAATCATTAGAGCGGGAACGTCTCAAGCAGGAGATTATGGTCGCACAGCAGATGCAAAAAAAGCTGTTGCCGGAACACCTGCCGCAGTTTCCCAATTTACAATTAGCGGCAAGCTGGGAACCATCAATGGAAGTCGGGGGCGACTACTACGATTTTGTTACGCTTGACGGCAATAAGGTGGGGCTTGTCGTGGGGGATGTTGCGGGTAAAGGAGTCTCCGCGGCTTTTTATATGGCTGAAGTGAAAGGAATTTTTCAATCGCTGAGCAAGTTATGTAAGTCGCCGAAGGAACTGCTGATCCGTGCCAACGACACGTTAATGGGCAGTCTCGAACGCCGGGCATTTATTAGTTTAGTCT
>DATCJD010000213.1:0-8326 GCA_036507435.1 Bacteroidota bacterium | reverse complement strand
GTTAACGGCGGTCACGGCTTGAACTATGTGAACGTCCAACCCATCGCCGCTATCGATGACATTGATGAGCTGAGCATCGGGCACGCTGTTATTTCTCGCGCGGTGTTCGTCGGCATCGAGCGTGCTGTCAGCGAAATGATTCTGCTTGTGCGGAAGTAGCAAGAAGTTCTCAGCAGTGTCCAGCCGGTAGAACTTATTGACTCGGTCGGGAGACCTTCGTCAAAAGATGACGCGCCGGGTTGCATCATTCTGTTGTTTGCCCTATCTTGTCATTTCACACTTGTACACATAATGAATTTCTTACAAGAAACATACTGGGGTAATACGGTACAAACATGGCTTTTAGCGATAGGACTTGCCGCGCTTTGCATGTTTGTGCTGGAAATCCTCAAGCGTGTCGTTGTTCGCAGGTTGAAAGCCTTCGCGAAGACAACCGCCACCGATGTTGACGACCTCTTTGCCGACCTCCTTCTTCGGGTCAGGTTTATGACGTTTCTCGTCGTCTCGATGTACATTGCATCATTTCTTCTTGTCCTTCCGAAGTCCGTCACCGGTGTCATCGGAACTGTCGTTATCTTGGCTCTCTTACTGCAAGGAGCAATCTGGGGAAACGGCATTATCGGCTATTGGGTTGAACGCACGGTAAAGCGCAAACTCACGGAAGACGCCGCAAGCGCTACAACGCTCACTGCCATGGGATTTCTCGGGAAGATGATCCTGTGGGTTGTCGTGTTGCTCCTGGGGTTGGACAATATGGGCGTGAACATCACCGCGCTCGTAGCGGGTTTGGGCGTCGGCGGTATCGCGGTTGCGCTTGCGTTGCAGAATATCTTGGGAGACCTGTTCGCGTCGCTTTCCATTGTGCTGGATAAGCCGTTCGTCATCGGTGATTTTATTATCGTCGATAACTACCTCGGCACGGTCGAGCACATCGGGTTAAAAACAACGCGGGTACGAAGTCTTTCGGGCGAGCAGGTGATTTTTTCGAACGGGGATTTACTCAAGAGCCGCGTGCGGAACTTCAAGCGCATGTTCGAACGGCGCGTTCTGTTCTCCGTCGGCGTCACCTACCAAACGCCGCATGACAAACTTGCCGCAATTCCTTCGATGATTCGCTCCGCCATTGAATCGCAGAGCGGAACGCGGTTCGACCGCTCGCACTTCAAAGAGTACGGCGATTCGGCGCTGGTGTTCGAAACCGTGTATTACGTGCTGAAGCCAGATTTTAACGTCTATATGGACATCCAGCAGGCAGTCAACCTTGCGCTCTACAGCAAGTTCCAACAAGAAAAAATTGACTTCGCGTATCCCACACGAACGCTGTTCGTACAGCAGGAAGCTCCTGCCAAACCGCCAGCACAAAGCGCAAAGAGAAAACGGCCTTAATTCATTAAGAGAGACTTCTGAAAAAGCCTCAGCACGGTGTCATTCCGAGCCTGCCTACCGGCAGGCAGGCGAAGCGAGGAATCTCATCGTTAAATTTGAACGAAATAATGAGATTCTCCCAAAGGGATCCCTTCGGGACTCGTCGCTTTGCTCCTCGGAATGACATCTTAATTCTATTTTTCAGAAGTCTCTAAGAAGAAATATCGAACACCGAATATTGAACCGAAGAATGATGAAGTTGTCATTACTTCAATATTCATGATCCGGTGTTCGTTATTCGATATTGTTTTTCTTTCTTCTTTGGTTACTTCGCGGGAAGGCTACTGTTTTCTTCGCAAATGCACCGCCACTTGGTTCGGCTCGACGCTTTCGAGCGTTAACCCTTCCGGAGAGACTATCTCCGAGCGTGTGATAGTCTTACGGACTGTCCCCCGACTGTCAGGAAGAAGTTTCACCTTCGCATTGAGCTGGTCGTTGCCGACAAACCAAAAGGCTCGCCGCTGGCCGGAGAACGTTACCTCGATTTCCGCGGGTTCTATCCTCTCAACCTCCATACCCGCCGGCGCATTCTCATAGGAAACAGGGAGAAGGTACGTGCGGTAATCTACTTTCGCTTCATGCACAAAAAAGAACCAGAGAGTGACCGTAGCGCCCAACGCAATTACCAATTCTTTATAGCTCTTCTTGAAGAAATTCTTCCATAACCCGATTTCGCTTGCCGGGTGCATTTCGTCGTAGAACAGATTCAGCACAGACCGTAATGCGTCAGCGTCATTCAGCGTCGTGATGGTGCCGTGCTGTGCGACGGAAATCGTCCCGCGTTCTTCTGAGACTACCAAACATAAGGCGTCGGTCAATTCCGCCAACCCTAACGCGGCGGCATGCCGTGTGCCAGCTCGCTGGAGTTTCCGCAAGTTTCCGGAAAGCGGCAGGTAACACGCGAACGACGCGACACGGTCGCCTTCAATGACGATCGCCCCGTCGTGTCCCGGCGACGACGGCATAAAAATGCTTCCGATGAGTTCCTCGGTCAGGTCGCCATTAACGGTTACGCCGTTCTTCAGGTGGCGTTCAATGGGGTCCTTGCCGCGAACGACAATCAGCGCCCCGGTTTTTTCATGTACCAGACGTTTGACTGAATTGACGAGCGCTTCGACCGGCTTTCTTGTCGGGCGCTCTTGCCTTCGGAATTTCCGTCCCTGCAAAATACTCCGGCTCGCAAGTTGTTCAAGGAAATGTTTGATCTCTTCCTGAAATAAAATCACAACCGCGATCAAGATGATCGCGAAGAACCCCTGAAAGACCGTCGTCGTCAGGGTGAGGTCTAACTGCCGAGCGATGAGATATGCCGCACCGAAGATGAACAGTCCCAGCACGGCGAATCCGCCGCGCGTGCGCCGGAACCAGACGAGCGTGGAATAAATTACCGCTGTCATAAACAAAATATCGAGCACATCCGATAGACCGATAGAGTTGAACGCGTCGAGCATCCTTACACTCCTTGCGGTGAGTTGGTGTCTTGGGAATGAGATTCGGTCAGCGGAGTTGCGCGCCATCTCTGGCTTATGCCGAGCCGTTTCAACAGCCGGTCTGTCAGCGTTGTCTCGAGTTCGCTCCAGCGCTCGTCATCGCGACGGTCGCCCACTTTTATCTTGCCCCCTGCAATTTGCCCGCGCCCTCCGGCTTCCCGCGGCCGGTTGCTGACCGAGCGAAGAATTTCTCCTGCCTGTTCGTCCGGAAGGCGCGTCCGTAATGACATATGGAGATTCTCCCGGTATCGCCCCGTGCAATACGCCCACTGGATGCCTTCACACGTCAGCAGAAAATCCGCCATCTGTGAAACATTATCCGGAGAATCCACCGCGCCGAGATGCGCAACGATCAGTTTGCCGTAGATGTTCGACCGTTCAATACCGCTTGCGAGGTAGCCGAAGAACCGCCGCGGGCGCGCGGGGTTTTGAATGCGCGCCAGGGCGTGCATATCCGCATACCGTAAGAGACGCAAATACTGCTCGATGGTTTCGCGGTTGGTCGCGCGGTAGAATTCCAGTGTGTCGGAAAGAATCCCATACACCAATGCGGTCGCAAGAGGGATAGGAATCTCCACGTCGCTTGCGAGTAACTCCCGCGCAAGAATCGCCGAGGTTGCGCCCGCCTCAGTATCCACGAAGACGAACTCCGCGTTCGGGGGCTGGACGCCGGGATGCTGGTCAATAATGATCTCCGCTTTGCGCGACGGGAAAAAAGAATTGTTGTCGAACCCGGGCTGTGTGTCCACCAAAGCGACGTTCGGGTAGCTCCGGTAATCCGTGGGACGCAATTTGTGCGCCGGAATTTTGAGCAGTCGTATCATTTCCCGGTTTTCGCTTCTGCCGACCTCTCCACCGTACGCAATATGTCCACGGATTCCGAATTTTCTCTCCGCAAGATACGCCAGCGCGTATGCGGAGGCGAGCGCGTCGGGGTCGGGGTAATCGTGCGTCAACACCAGGAGCGGCGAGAGGCGTTCTTTGTTGCTTTCGAGATACTCTAACAGCCCGGAATGTACCATAGTTATCGTCTGCGTTGAAACTATTATACCATTTTCACACGGAAGAATCAAAGCCTTATGTGTGCCTTAGCGCTTATTCTCGTTTATGCAAAAATAAACTTGACAGCTTCTTGACTTTCTCTCAGACTCTCCTATACTATACTAATACATTTATTGCTACCTTGTTTGAATTATGAGCGAATTCTATTTTTCGACGAAATTAGACCAGCCAATCCTGCTTGGTATGCGGGCGAAGAACATTCCTGAGCTTCTGGCGGGTATTCAAACAGTGCCGGAATCGTCTATTTATTACCATACGCACCGCTACCTTCGCCAGCATCATTTTCTCTCGCCTGAGCCCCCGAACGATTTCGCCTACTGGATTACCGAAGTCCTGAACGAAGACCGCCTTGCCGAGCGCGTCTCGAGCGTGGATATTATCCAGTTCAAATCGCTGGAAGCGCTTCGTAACGAGTTCATTGATATTCTCCAAGCACACCTCGAACTTAGCGAGCGAGTGCCTTCTGCCCCTGCCGGCGAGGAGTTTCACTTCATCGCTGCGCGAACGTATGTCCTCCACACGCCCTACATTGCACATGATATCGGCGAGTTTGCCGCGCTCCTTAAGAACGTCAGCGTCGGTTCGCTGTACTACCACATTTTTGAAGCAAAACTCCGGTTGGAACAGGGGGAAAACGATTTTTCCCGCTGGTTCAGAGACCAGGGAAAGACCGAACTGGCAGACCGGGTTGCCCGTCTCGACCCTTACACGTACACATTAGAAGGCCTGCGGAACAAGCTCATTCAACTCGTGGAGACACATGGTAAAGCTTGAAGACTACATACCGATTGTCGGCGCCTCTACCGTGGATGAATTGCGCCTGCTCGCGAAGCATCTCGAACAAAAGAAGATTCAGAACATTAATTCGACGGCGGTCGGCGGCGGAGTGGCTGAAATTTTGACGAGGATGATTCCCCTGCTCAACCAGATGGGCGTTCAGGCTCGGTGGGACGTCATAAAAGGGGACGAGAAATTTTTTGCCGTTACGAAAAAATTTCATAACGGCTTACACGGCGTCCCGACGACGGTCAGCAACGACGAGTACGAATGGTTCCTCGAAATTAACAGGCAGAACGCCGAGCAGATGCAATTCGAAGACGTGGTGTTCGTTCACGACCCCCAGCCGGTCGCGCTCATCGAGAAACGCCAACACATAGGAAAGAACTGGATCTGGCGCTGTCACATTGACTTCTCAAAGCCCGATAAGAATATCTGGAAGTTTTTGGAGCAGTACATTACGCGCTACGATTCTGCTGTCTTCTCCGCTCCCGCGTTTGCGCGCAGACTGCCTATCCCGCAGGTGCTCATCGCTCCGTCCATAGACCCGCTGAGCGACAAGAACAAAGAATTGGACGAGAAGTATATAGATTCCGTGTTCGAGCGCTTTAAGATTGACCGCTCGATGCCGGTGGTCACACAGATTTCACGGTTCGATTATCTCAAAGACCCGGTCGGCGTAATCAAAGCGTACAAACTCGTGAGACAACACATGGACCTGCAATTGGTGCTGGCGGGCGGCGGCGCGACCGACGACCCTGAAGGTCCCGCCATCATGCAACACGTTCAAGAAGAAGCCGCGGGCGATAAGAATATTCATGTGCTCTTCCTGCCGCCCGGGAGCGACCTCGAGATTAACGCGCTTCAGCGCGGCTCTACGATTGTATTACAGAAATCGCTGAAAGAGGGTTTTGGGCTGACAGTGTCCGAAGCGCTTTGGAAAGGGAAGCCCACCATTGCGGGGGCGGTAGGCGGGATTCCATTGCAAATCGCGCACAAGTATTCGGGCATTCTCACGCACTCTATCGAAGGCACAGCGCACTGGATCAAGCAGTTGATTAACGAGCCGGAGTTTGCGCGCAGGCTTGGCGTCAATGGGAAGGAACACATTAAGAACAACTTCCTCATCACTCGGCACATCAAGGATTACATGCTGTTGTTTATTGCCCTGTTCCATGAGGGGGATGTCGTGTCGCTGTAGTGAGCATCTCTCAGCTCAATTCTCTCTGTAGGGGAAATACAGAGGGGGTTGCTTGTGCTCCTACGAACCACCTCGGCGGGACGCCTTCAGTTTAAACGAACCATCTCATGCCCTCTTCCAAACGCCATAGACTTATCATCGTCTCCAACCGACTGCCCTTTGCCGCCAAAGTGGTAGAGGGTGACCTGCGTTTCGGCGAAGTGGCCGGCGGCCTTGCCACAGGACTGAGCGCGTTCCTCGATTCTTACAAAGAGCACTTCCCGAAGAGCGAAGACCATCTCTGGGTGGGTTGGCCCGGCTCAACAATCGACGAGAAGCACCATGAGCCTCTGCGAAAACAGGCGCTCGCCAAGCATAACGCGTACCCGGTATTCCTCTCGGAAGGCGACATGGAGAATTTCTACCAGGGGTTCTGCAACAGCACGATCTGGCCGCTGTTCCACTATTTCCCGTCGTCAACTATTTACCGGGACGATTTTTGGGAACAGTATGTCGAAGTAAACAATAAATTTTCCGACGCGCTTGCTGAAATTCTTCGCGAGGGCGATATTGTCTGGGTACAGGATTATCACCTCATGCTCCTGCCGCATTTATTGCGGAAGCGTTTTCCCCGCGCAGTCATCGGGTTCTTTCTGCATACCCCGTTTCCTTCGTTTGAAATGTTCCGCCTGCTTCCACTGCGATGGCGGCGAACAATTCTCGAAGGCGTGCTCGGCGCGGACCTCATCGGCTTCCACACGCACGAGTACACACATCATTTTTTGCAATCGGTACTGCGCATTCTCGGGTACGACCACTCGATGGGACAGATCATGCTTCCCAACCGCGTCGTGAACGCGGATACGTTCCCCATGGGAATTGATTACAAGCGGTTCGTCGAAACGTGTTCCGCGCCTGAAACCGAAACGGAAAAACAAGAACTGCGAAAGGCGTTGGGCGATGCAAAAATTATTCTTTCTGTTGACCGGTTAGACTACTCCAAGGGCATCATCCACCGCCTGCTCGGCTACGAGGCGTTGTTGGAACTGTACCCGGACTTGCGCGGTAAGGTGGTGCTGACTATGGTTGTGGTGCCGTCGCGCATCGGCGTGAACGAATACGAGCAGATGAAAAATCAGGTGGAAGAGGCGGTGGGTAGGATCAACGGAAAATTCGGTTCCATTGGCTGGACGCCCGTCATCTACCAATACAAGTCTCTATCATTGCACTCACTTGTCGCGCTCTATAATATTGCGGATGTTGCGCTGGTAACGCCATTGCGCGACGGCATGAACCTCATCGCGAAAGAATATATCGCGTGCCGCACCGAAGGCACGGGCGTGTTGATCCTGAGCGAGATGGCGGGCGCGGCAAAAGAGCTTGGCGAAGCGATTATTATCAACCCGAACGACCGCCGCGACATTGCCGATGCGCTCAATGAGGCATTGGCAATGCCCGCCGCCGAGCAGGTGCGGCGCAATACCATCATGCAAGACCGGCTTCGCCGCTACGATGTGGTGCGCTGGGCAAGCGATTTTCTTTCCGGGTTATCCTCCACGAAGGAAATTCAGGAACGCCTGAATGCAAAACTGCTCGACGAGTCGGCTCTCGCCTCGATGCAGAAGGCTTACACAAAAGCAAGCAGGCGGCTGATGTTCCTCGACTACGACGGCACATTAACGCCGCTTGTGCGTCGCCCAGACCTCGCCGCCCCTTCGCAGAACACTCTGGACTTGCTGAAGAAGCTTGCGAGCGATGAAAAAAATACCGTCGTCGTCATTAGTGGCAGGGACAGAAAAACACTTGCCTCGTGGTTGGATGATATTCCGGTCGGGCTGGTGGCTGAACACGGCATCTGGCGGAAAGAAAAAGGCGGGGAGTGGGAGTCTCTCGGCGCGGGAAACACGGACTGGAAGGCGCAGTTGCTACCTATCGTAGAACAATATGCCGACCGTCTGCCGGGCGCGCTGGTGGAAGAAAAAGAGCATTCGCTGGTATGGCATTACCGGATGGCAGACCCCGACCAGGCGCAACTACTCGCCGCCGAACTGACCGACCGTTTGTTGAACTTCGCCGCCAACAACGATGTGCAGGTGCTGAGAGGAAATAAGGTGGTCGAGATTCGCCCAGCGGCGGTAAACAAAGGCATCGCCGCGCGGCACTGGCTTTTGAAAGACCCTGCCGATTTCATTCTCGCCATCGGCGACGATTGGACGGACGAGGATATGTTCGCCGCGTTACCGGAGAAAGCATACTCTCTCCGCGTCGGCGTCATCAACACCCATGCCCGCTACAACGTAAAAGACGTGAACGAGGTGGCGGAGGTGCTGGGAGGGTTGGGAGGGTGAGTATCTCTTGCTCTAGCGCGAAGGCGATCTTGCCCTGGATGCTA
>DATCJD010000212.1:0-3632 GCA_036507435.1 Bacteroidota bacterium | reverse complement strand
CCCGTTACGCCCGCCTCTTTGCACAGCGCGCGATGGAATTGAAATTGCAAAATCGTCGAAAGGAAGTAGCGCGTGTACGGCACGCTCGCGGGCACGTGGAATTTCGCTCCGGGGTCGAAGTCCTGCTCCGTGCGCGGGAGGGGAGCCTTCACGCCCTGGTACTTCTCGCGCAACTCCCACCATGACTTGTTGTAATCCGCCGGTTTGATTTCTCCTGAGAACACTTTCCACCGCCACTGGTCGATGAGTAAACCGAAGGGGAGGAACGCCACCTTATCGAGCGCGAGCTTCATCAGCAGTCCGAGGTCGCCGCTTGCATCGGGCACGGTGTTGATCAGCCCGATTTGTTTCAAGTACTCCGGCGTCACGGAAAGCGCAACGGCGTCGCCCAACGCTTCGTGGAAGCCGTCGTTCGCGCTGTTCTGAAATAACACCGGCTGTCGGTTGTACGCGCGCTGGTAAAAATTATGCCCCAACTCGTGATGGATGGTGCTGAAGTCTTCGTCGTTGATCTCAATGCACATTTTGATGCGCAGGTCGTGCTCGAAATCCATGCTCCACGCGCTGGCGTGGCAGACTACCTCGCGGTCGGCGGGCTTTCTGAACATCGACCGGTCCCAGAATGTTGCCGGTAAGGGGTCAAAGCCCAGCGACGTAAAGAACCGCTCGCCGAACTTTACCATCTCAATTTCATTTACCTTTTTCGATTGCAGAACTTGCGTCAGGTCGTAACCCGGGTCGCCGGTCGGCGGGGCAACCATGGAGTAAATATTTCCCCACGTCTGCGCCCACATATTGCCGAGGAGATGCGCGGGAATTTTCCCGTCCTTCGGCACCAACTTCTCGCCGTATTGTTTCACGAGCGCGGCGCGCACATGGGCGTGGAGGGCTTCGTACAACGGCTTCACTTGTTGCCAGAGTCGTTCGACTTCGGCGGAAAATTCATCCGGCGTCATATCGTAATTCGAGCGCCACAGCGCCCCGAGGTCGGAGTAGCCTAACTCTTTCGCGCCTTTGTTCGATAGCTCCGTCAGCCGCTCATAGCGCGTACGCATCTGCGGGGAGATACTGTGCCAGCCCTTCCACATCATCAGCAGGGTATCGGGATTTTGGCTTGAGGCAAGCGTGCGCGATGCTTGCGTAAGGTCGACGGGCGCTCCCTGCGGTCCGTCCGGATAGAATTTTCCTTTTCCGTAATCGCTTTCCAGCGAAACGGAAATTTGTGTCAGTTCCTTCTGGTCGTCTGCGTTGCTCGGGGCGGGAAGGGTAAGCGAAAGCTTGAGTAGTTTCAATTTGCGGTCGATGTCGTAAGGGAGTTGAAGCCCGTCGAACCGCGCGGCGGCTTTGGCGAACGCCACCGTTGCCGCGGTGACTTCCCTCTGCGCCTCGGCGGCGAGCGCTTCTGTGTCGTCGGTGATGTACGTGTTTTGAATCCAGGAGACGCGTGAGACTTTCGTCCAGAGTTCACGCAACCGTGCTTCAGCCGAATCAATAAAGGCTTTCGCCTCTTCGGCAGTCGGCTGGGGGTGATTGTCCGTTTTTTGCGTAGGCGTTATTAAAGGAAAGAAACAGAAGAAAGCAACGATACTGTGTGAAAGGAAAGTGTTCATAGTGCGCCTCGTGGGGATAAATATGTTGTCTTACTGTTTGTTTGATGTGTACGGCGGGAGACAGGTAAAAGCTATGAAAATCCGACGAGGGTTGCAAGAGGTGGATTTATCGAATGAAGTCCGGCATTTTCCACGCGTGCGGCGGTCCGATACCGGATTATGGCACGTTATTCGTTCTCTGTTGTATCCGATTCGTCCGGCGGGTTCATAATTTCTTCGCGCACGATTTCTATCCAGTTGATCAGCGAGTCTTTGTCTGCGTCGGTGAGTTTCGAGTTGGGGTGCATCGTGAGATAGATGGGGAGGGGCATATTGCCTTCGTGCACTTCCTCAGCCATTTGGTCCAGCCGCCCGACCGAGCGGAACATGTTGTAGTCCCATTCGGAAAAATTCAATTGTGCGCGTGCTTCGACAACATCCTTACTGACGAGCCACGAAACCGGGGCGACGTACGAGTACCAGGGCCAGGTGGTTTCGTTCGAATGACAATCGTAACACGAGGTGCGGACGATGTTGTCAATGTACGGCGGGACGTTCACCTTCGCCTGGAAGGTCATCTCCGGGTCGACCGGCGGGTTTGTCCGTTCAACGGGTACAAACTGAATACCGACAAAGACGACTGCCAACACAACGCCTATCCATTTCAGAATCTTGCGCATGAATATTTCTCCAGAGCTGATTCGGTGAAAACGTCGACTGAAAGTTCGAAAAATCTCTCAACTATTGCCAGAAGAAAAACGATTGTTCGGGAGCAAGAGTTCCGCATGCGGCCCCTTTGGTCAACGGGTAAACGGATACTGAATATACTGTCTCGACCATTCACCCGTTATCTTCAGTTGTTCAGGATAGCGTTTGGCGGGATTGAAAAAGAGCGCGCCGAGTGTGCCTTTGCTAAAAGAAAAATCGAGAGCGAACGGAGAAATACCCCGGTCCGCACCGAATGGCCCGCTGAAACGATTCGCGTCGTAGAAGCGCGGGACGTCGACTGTGACCAGTTCGTCCGAGTACCGAACGCCGCCGTCGAGCAGTTTGCCGTCGCCCGTGAGCGATCCGTCACGCAGGAGGGGCCAGAGTTTCATAGTGGTCGAATCGAGCCGGTACGGCACACTGCCCGAAGTGAAATTTTTCGGTTCTGCGACTGTTTCGCCGGCGCGGGCGGGGCGAAAGAGCAACCCACTGCCGTCATCAAATGTAAACGTCCCATCGGTATTGACGACGACGTCGTCGCCGGAATCCAGCGTGCCGTAAATGCCGTGTCCTTCGGCTTCCACGAACACGGCGGCGTGCGTTCCGGAGTCGCTTGGTATGCCGTTGTCGTTAACAAGCAGGATTCTTCCGTCGAGCGATGTCTTTCCGGATTGTATGCCGAAGCCGGGGTTCGCGTACACATCGCTCAGGTAGTGTGCCTGCGTCCAGAGCAGTACGACGCGCTCATCGGATTTTCGCACGACGACCTGAAAATTTTCGCCGTCATTTTCGTGCGTGTCGTGCAGGTAGAATGTAAAATGATTCCAGTCGCGCGGGTGAAACAAATGAAACGACAGAAAGTAATGCGTTTCGGTTTCCAGTACCGCATAGTAGACGGTCGGCAGTAACTCGAAACGGTCGAAATTCTCCCAGTTATTATTGCCCACAAGGTCGCCGTCGAAGTCGACATTCGAAATAATATCCTGCCGCCCTTTTGTGTCATCGGTCGCGTGGTAGATGAATGGGGCGTACTGCTCTGCGATGTGGTGAAGCCGTTCAGGCATTGGCGGCGTACCCTTATTAGGAAGCAGAACGGTTGAATCTTGTCGCTGAGGGGACGAAAAGACTACGTAAGAAAGTGCACCCGCAAGTATAACAATGAACAAAAAACGATATGGAGTATGATGTTCTAGCTTCACAATCTTCGATTCATCACGGTAAAAAAAACTAGGTCGGGCATCGGGAAGCGACAGGATAATGTGCTAAAAAAATCAATGTAAAGTCAAGACCCACACATCGTCCCCGAGGTCTTCTGCCCGTCCGGTTTTACCGCCG
>DATCJD010000211.1:0-11617 GCA_036507435.1 Bacteroidota bacterium | reverse complement strand
AGAACTGTTATTCAGGCGAAGGGTCTTACCCACAGCCGACCCAGAGCCAAAAAAGCGTTCTGCAACACTCTGCGCCAGCACAACCGTACCGGGTTCCTTCAACGCTTCAGCCGACCCGTACAGAAACTGAATATCGAACATCACGAAAAATTCCGTCGTCGCGCGGACGACTCCACTCTTGAGTTCAAATTTCTTTTCTTGGTCGTCTTGCTTCACCGAAAGCAACCCGCCGCCGTCTACAAAAACGAGGGTTGCCTGTTCTACGTCCGAAACATCTTTCAAGAGCGCTTCGGCAATCGCCCCGGGAGACCCTCCCGACTGCGTCAAACGTCCATTGGCGCGGAGTTCGTCTGTTACGATTCTGTAGAGCCGTTCTCCTTTCGGATGGTGCATATCAAATCCGAGTTCAAACGTAATGAGTACGGCAATCATCAGACTGCACGAAATACCCAGAGCAAGCCCTAAGATATTGACTGCGGAATACCATTTGTGACGCAGAATATTCCGCAAGGCGATCTTTACGTAATTCGCGAACATGAGAGAGTCTCGGGAAAAGTGAGAAATTCGTTAATGAGAATAAAAAACATCTCTACTGATTTGTTCTTTATCGTGATCATTCGTACCGCAGTGCTTCTACAGGGTTCGATGTTGAAACCTTGTACACCTGTGAACTGACTGTAATCAAGCCGATAAAGAATGTCAAAAGGCTTGAGAACAGTATGTGCCATAGCGTCACATCGATATGATAGGCAAAGACGCTATCCAACAAAGCCCCGACACCGAAGTACCCTGCTGCGGTGGCGGCCAGACACGCTATGAAGAGCACAATGAGAATCTCACGATTGAGCAACTTCACAACACTCATAACGCTGGCTCCAAGTACTTTACGGATTCCTATTTCTTTCGTCCGCCTGAGAATAATAAGCGAGCTCAGAGCAAAGAGTCCCAGCGCGGCAATTGAAATTGCCGTGAACGAGATATACTGGAAAACAATCTTGATGCTTGCATTTACACCCATCGCTTTTTTGATGGACTGATCCTGATAGAAACCCTCATAGGGAATTCCCGGTGCCAGCCTCAGCCATTCCTGCTTGAGAAATTCGATTGTTTGTTCGAGATCGTGAAGAGGAGCGCGTACGACAAGGTAACGGTATTCGTCCGGTTCGGTCATGCGCACTACGGTCGCGTCATACGGGCGCCAGATGCCCCGGTTATAGACATCCTGGATGACTCCGATGACACCATACTGAACACTATCCAACGTAAAATATTTCCCCACTGGGTCTGTCCATTTGAATTCCCGAACAAGTTTCTCGCCAACCAATACCGACTGGGTCTTGTCAGTCATAAGAACTGCATCAAAATCTCTTCCCTGTTGCAGCTTCAACCCCATTGTCTTCAGAAAACCCTCGCCCACACTTAACACGGAAACGGGAAGTTCTTGTCCTTCGCTTCCGGCACGCATGGCGGCAGCATTGCTTTCCAGGATGTGCCTGGTGCCACATACACTGATGACATTCGGGTTTTGCTCAACAACCTGTCGGTAAGCCTCAAAGACTTTTGTCCCTTGGAGCGGAACGACGATAGCCTGTTCCGGGTCATACCCGGGGTCAAACGCATCATAATATGCCGCGTTCTGCGTGAAGACAACCCCAGCGATAATCGTCATCGTGGAGATCGCAAATTGGAACATCAGTACGGTACGAATCAACCAATGCGATCCCGACAGCCCTTGCTTTCCCTGAAATATATTAACTGGACTGAACCTGCTGATATACAGCGCGGGGTAGGATGCCGAAACGATGCTCAAGAACGCCAGTACGCCAACGAGGAACGCGAAGAGTTCCCAATTCCCTAAGTAATGTAGTTTAAGGTCTACTTCTTCCCAAAGATTGCTGTAGGCAGGAACGAGGATTTCCGCCAGTCCCAATGCGACGATCATCGCGATGAAACACAGTAGCACGTTCTCGCTTAAAAATTGGCCAACCAATTGCCATCTTCCGCTCCCGAGCACCTTGCGCACACCGACTTCCTTTAACCGGAGCCCTGAAAATGCCAGCGACGTGTTCATAAAGTTGAACGCTGCAGTTAGGAGCAATAGTACTGCAATGACGGTGGGAGCGAGCAAGGCCGCGGGATGCATACCTTCCCAGAGAATATCGCTCCGCAGGTCCCGCGCTCTATTGGCAGCCTCGAGTAAAGGGTCGAAATAAAACCGGACAATGGGCTGTGCGGGCAGGGCTGCATTCTGGTGTTTCACATACTCGTTCATACCGAGAGTAACATCGTCTATGTCGGTGTTGGGAACAAGCTGAATAAATGTCTCATGCGACCACTGCGCCCATGTTTCCTCCTTTATCGTGCTTAGTTCAAGAAATTCTGCATACGGAAGGAGCACATCAAATTGCAAACAGGACTGAAGCGACACATTCTGAAGAACTGCCCCGACCAAAAACGTACGTGTGGCGCCGCTACCGTATGAGAGCGTGATCGACCGGTCAAGAACATCATCCGTCCCGAAGTATTTTTGCGCTACTCTCGACGTAATCAGGATGCGCCCCCGTTCTCGGAGTGCCTGGGCATTACCGTACATGACCGGGAATGTAAACATGTCGAGAAATTCTTCATCAACAAAATAAATCTGCTCGTTAAAGATTTTCTCCTCATGTTGAAGTGCTCCGGAGGAATAAATGACTCGTGTTTCCTTTTCAACTTGCGGGAAATCCCTCCTCAATGATGGGCTGAGCAGGCGGGGTGTGATTCCGTATGAAAGCTCATTTCCGTTGACCAGCACAACTGACCGGGCAACGTAAATGCGTTCTGCGTTGGCATGAAACCGGTCGAACCCTTGTGCGAAATCATAGTTGAGATACGCTATAATGGCCATGGCAATGGCCAGGCTGAGCGCAAAAATATTGATGAAGGCGTATAATTTTTTTGCACGGAACATTCGTACTGCAACCTTAAAAAATTGTCTGATCATTGGTGTACCTTTCTTTGAAAACTCAATCCCGTACCATCTTTATTCCTTGACCAGTAACTGCATGATGCATCTCCAAGTTGAATCACTCGTACCGCAGTGCTTCCACCGGATTCGCCAGCGCGGCTCGAACAGCTTGAATACTCACCGTGAGCAAAGCGATAAACAACGCCAACCCTCCGGCACCGGCAAATATCCACCAACTCATGTCAACCCTGTAGGCGAAATCCTGTAGCCACGCACTCATGGCGTAGTATGCAATAGGCCAGGCGAGAATATTAGCAATGAGCACCAACATGATAAAATCTTTGGAGAGGAGCACGACGACACCAGCTACCGATGCGCCCATGACCTTGCGAATGCCGATTTCCTTCGTACGCTGTTGAATAGTGAATGATGCCAAACCAAATAATCCTAAACATCCGATGACCACCGCAAGCAGTGAGAAGGTGTTGAAGATTGAAGCAAGTTGAGTCTCGCTGCGGTAGAGATTATTAAACGCTTGGTCGAGAAAGAAAAATTCAAACGGCCGATCCGGCACAATATTGTGCCACTGCGCTTCGAGCAAGCTGAGAGTTTCTGAAATGTGTTCGGTCTTGAGCCGGACGACAACGTTGTCTATGTAGTATATCTCCGGTGAAATGGTAATCACCAAGGGTTCCACCTCATGATACAATGACTGGAAGTGGAAATCCTTTACCACACCAATCACCTCACCCTTCTTCGGGTTCCCGGACGACACGCTGTTCATTGTCAATTTCATCCCCACAGGATTTTCGAACCCGAATTTTTTCGCTGCGGTTGCATTAATAATGAACGCTTCATTAGCGTCTGCCGAGCTGTTCTTCAGAAAATCTCTTCCGACCGAGATCTCCATCCCCAGTGTCCGTAGAAAGTCCTCATCCACGAGAAGCGTAGGCGCGTCGGTCTCAAACTCCTTTCCCATTCCCTCCACTTTCATGGGAAAGTCGTAAAACCCCCTTTCCCACGGGAAGTTCGAAAGTGCGGTCACCGAAGAAACCCCGGGCACTGCTTGTAACGAGGTTTTCACACGCAAAAAATTTTGCTGTATTGTTTCATCGCGTACCGGGACGACAACAACTTGTTCTTTGTTAAAACCGAGATTCTTATCCTGAATAAATGAAAGTTGTGAATAAATGACCGCCGTTGAAACTATCAGTGTAATGGATATGGCAAATTGTACGACGACGAGCGCGGAGCGGAGACGAATGCCTCTTTTGTTTGAACCGGACGACCCCGCTTCTCCACGGAAAATTCTTATCGGCTGAAAATTCGAAAGAACAAATGCGGGATAGACGCCCGCAACGACCCCGACACCAAACAACAGCGCTATCAGCGTGAGAATGAGGTACGGATTTCTGAGCAAGGAGTGATCCAGCTCTTTCCCGGTTAAGGAAGTGAAAAAGGGGAGAAGGAATTCTAACGCCACAAGCGCTATCACAAACGCAATAATCACATACATGGTCGATTCACTAAGAAACTGGCGGATGAGTTCTTGTCTCTCAGCTCCGACGACCTTCCGCAAGCCGACTTCCTTTGCGCGCGCCAGCGAGCGCACCGTTGCCAAATTCGTGAAATTAATACAGGCAAGAGTAAGAATCAGCGCTGCCAGAGCAGAAAGTGTGTACATATAAACGGGGCTCGTTGTCGGCACTAGTTCATTAGTTAACTCTGGAGTAAAATGAATGGCGGTAAGCGACTGAAGGCTATACGAACGGTACGCCTGGCGTTCGCCTATCCGTGCCTTGGTAAACGCAGGAATTTGGGCATTTATTTCTTCGCTACTTGCGTTCGGCTTAAGCCGAACAAACGTATAGATGGGCGGGTGATACCAATGGTGGAAGATCCACGATCCGATAATATCCGGGGCGCTGTTAATGGTAGCAAGCATACTAAAATTGATGCTTGAAGCTTTGGGGATTTCGGCAACCACGCCGGTTACCTTAAACACGTGCTTCGCCTCAAGTGTCAGGAACCGTCCGACCACATCAACCGACCCGAAATACTTCATCGCTAATTCCTGAGTCAACACGAGTGAAAACGGCTCAAGTAACGCCGTGTTGCGGTCGCCATGAAGCAACTCGAACGAGAACAGATCGAAAAACGCAGTGTCAACGAACAGTAATTTATCTTCCTGGAACAATTGACCGTTCTCAACTTTGACCACAACGCTATACGGGATTAGACGGATAATTGTTTCCATGCCCGGGAATTCTGTCGCAAGCAAAGGCGCCAGAGGAGTGTTCGTGGTGGCAAGCCGTGCTGTTCCCCGCTCTCCCCTTTCTTCGGTTACTACCCGAAATATCCTGTCGGCATGACGATGGAACCGGTCATAACTGACCTCGTGTGCAATAAACAGAATGATCAACAGACAACAGACCAACCCCGCCGCAAGACCGAAGATATTGATAGCAGAGTAACCCTTATGCCGCATCAAATTTCGAATCGCGATTTTAATGTTGTTTGAAAACATAGAACGTTCCTTTGACTATTCGTACCTCAGCGCCTCCACCGGGTTCGCCAGCGCGGCTCGGATGGCTTGAATACTCACCGTCAGCAGCGCAATAGCCAATGCGATTCCTCCAGCGAGAGCAAACACCCACCAGCCGATCTCGACGCGATAGGCAAAACTTTCAAGCCACGTATCCATTGCGTAGTAGGCTAACGGGGTTGCAATCACCAACCCCATGAGAACGAGCATCACGAAATCCTTGGACAACAACTGCACAATGCCTCCAACCGATGCACCAAGTATTTTTCGAACGCCGATCTCCTTGGTGCGCTGTTCTGCCATGAACGCCGCGAGTCCAAACAAGCCGATACATGCGACCATAATCGCCAGGCCTGCGGCAAAACTGAAGATCGTGCCAAGCCTCTGATCCCGTTCGTACAGGTTCATCCACCACTGGTCCAAAAAACCTAGCTCAATGGGGTTGATGGGATCGAATTTGGCATGAACCCGCGTCAGGAAATCGATCGCCTCCTGAACATTCTCGCCCGCAATTCGCATGGTAAAGTAGTCGATGCCCCACAGTGCGTGACGGCCCCCGGACGGCATGAATCCCAACGCAAGGGGTTCAATACGGTCATGGAGCGATTCAAAGTGAAAATCGCGCACAACGCCGACAACAATACCTGTAAAATTCGATGACGATGAAAACCGGACGGCTTTCCCGATTGGTGATTCAGAGAAAAGAACTTTTGCAGCAGTTTCATTCAGGATGATTGCATTGGAATCCGAGGCAAGAGCACGAGAAAAATTTCTGCCTTCCAGGAGATCCATTTCGTACGTTTGGAGAAAATCTTCATCAACCCCGTTGAAGACAAAGCGGACTGATTCGGTCTGCGGCTGGTCGGCCCGTGTGACGCCAAAGCTCCGATACCCTTTCCAATCCCCCGGGACCCTAGACGAAACAGTAACGTTTTTCATCGATGCGTGGCGCAACAATTCGTTTTTCACGTTCAGAAAATTTTCCTGTACAGTATCATGATTAATGTCGAACACCACCAGCCGGTCTCTGTTGAAACCGAGTTGCTTTGAGGTCGCATACTGAATTTGCCGGGAGACGACAACGGTCGCGACAATCATGACGATCGTCACCGCAAATTGCATCACCACGAGTCCGTTCCTCAGGCGAATACCGCTTCGGCCGGTTTTCGTCTCTCCCCTCAGGATGAGGCTTGGCGTCATACCGGATAAATACAGGGCTGGGTAACTCCCTGCGATTGCTCCAATCAGCAATGCAAAACCAACGAGCCCAACAATGACTTGCGGAGAGAAGAGCAGAGTGATCGAAAGGTTGTTTCCCGCAAGCGCGTTGAACGTGGGCAGCGTAATTTCGACAAGCCCGATGGCTAAGAGGAATGAGGCCGCCGCATGTACAATGGCTTCGAGCAGAAACTGTCCTGCCATTTGTACACGTTGCGCACCGACAACTTTGCGCAGTGCTACTTCTTTTGCGCGTTTCATCGCTTTTGCCGTTGCAAGGTTCATATAGTTGATGCACGCAATGCCCGCGATAAACACCGCCAGCCATGTGAAGACCTGGACGTAGAGCACATCTCCTTCCCGGGCGTTCAGTTCAGAAGTAATTTCCGCAGAACCGAAGTGGACGTCCGTCAATGGCTGAAGGGCGAACCCTTTGGTATATCCCTCTTCTTCCGGAACATATTTTTTTGTAAACGCCGACAGTTTCGATTCAAGTGCAGACGGCATCAGCGGATCTCGTAGAAGCACATAGGTAGAAGCTAGATAATTATCCCAGTCTTGCATCCATTCGCGAGAAGACTCGAATCGGTCGAGTGTCGCGGTTGAGAGAAGAAAATCGAATTGTATATGCGAGTTCGCCGGAAGGCGCTGGAGAACCCCGGTAACGGTATACGAAGTCGTTCCAAATTCCGGAAAATCTTCCGCTTCAATATACAGCCGCTCGCCGACCGGATTTCTATCCCCGAACAGCGTTGTTGCTTTTTCTTCCGTCAAAACTACAGCACCCGGCTCACTCAATGCTGTTGCGGGGTCTCCGAACAGGAAGGGAAAATCGAACAACGCGAACGTTTCAGACCCCGAGAAGAAGTAATTCCGCGCGATGATGCCGGTCTGCGTGGACGCCTCGCGCTTGAGTGTAAGCCGCCAGCCTTGCAAAAAATGCGTCGATGCTTCCACTTCCGGAAACTCTTGTTTCAATGCAGAAGCCAAGGGCGGCATACTCCTGCCAAATGTGCGTTCGCCCCGCGCAGTTCCCTGAAGGTAATTCACCCTGTAGAGCCGCTCTGCATTCCGGTGGAATCTGTCAAACTGCAGCTCGCTGTACACCTGCAGCATGATGAGCATGCAGCACGCAATACCGACCGAGAGCCCTACAATGTTGATTGCGGAATAAACCTTGTTCTTTTTGAGATTCCGCATCGCGATAAGAATATAACTCTTGAACATTGAAAGCCTCCTTAAAAAGTGGTTATCCAACTACTCACTCGTACCGCAACGCTTCCACCGGGTTCGCCAGCGCGGCTCGGATGGCTTGCACACTCACTGTCAGTATGGCGATGACAAACGCTAACCCCCCGGCAAGAGCAAATACCCACCAGCTGATTTCAATACGGTAAGCAAAATCTTCAAGCCAGCGATTCATTACATAATAGGCTAATGGCCATGCAAGAATATTGGCAACTGCTACTAGCTTGAGAAAGTCTTTCGATAAAAGCCTGACTACACCCGACACCGAGGCTCCCAAGACCCTCCGGATACCAACTTCTTTGACGCGCTGCTCTGTTGCAAATGAAGCTAGACCGAATAACCCGAGAGAGGCTACAATAAGGGAAAGGAATACAAACAGAAGAAACACCTTCCCGAAAATTTTCTCAGATTCGTATTGACGATCAAGACGTTCGTTCATGAACGAATATTGGAGCAAGGCTCGTGGAAAATGTTCTTGCCAAGTCTGTTTAATAAACATGATGGTTTCCTGAAGCTGAGACGCTGCAACTCGAATAGAGATTCTGGAGAATTGCCCCGGCCCGGCAAGACTTACAGCTACCGGCTCTATAGGATTCTCCAGCGACGAGAAATGGAAGTCTCTCACAACTCCGATGACCTGCGCATTATTGGAGTCACCAGTCCTGAACGGTTTTCCCAGAGCGTTCTCAGGTGTTCCCCAACCCAATACGTTCACTGCGGTCTCATTGACTATATAGGCAGACCCCGTATCGGTGGGAACAAATTGCCTTCCCGCCAGCAACTTCATCTGATAAACGTCGAGATATTCAAAACTCACTTGATGCTGGTAAATACTTGTGGAAATCGGTTTGCCGCTTCCATCGACAGTTTCTATGTGCCAGTTCGAAAGCCCGCCGACGATTAGTCCCCGCGATGTTGCCACCCCGCTTATACCGGAGTGTGATAGCAGCGCCTCCCGGAACGACCCAATACCGGCATTAACTTCAGAAAAACCGTTTTGATTTAGGACGAGAAGTTCTTCTTTATTAAATCCAAGATCCTTAGACCGGATATACTCCATCTGGTTCCAAACAAGCCCGGTTCCAATCAGAAGGGTAATGGAAACAACAAACTGAAGAACAACCAGCCCTTTGCGGACAAACACACTCGCCGAAGTGGATTTCCACGCCTTGACAATCATCATCGGTTTGAATGAAGAGAGAAAAAGGGCCGGGTATAGCCCTGAACAGAACCCGGCGAGAAGAGTTGTGCCAAGCAGCAGAGCGAGTAAGGCACCAGAAAAAATATTTTCAAGCGGTTTCCCGGTAAGCCCGGAGACAAACGACCGATTAAGCTCCATAAAGAGAAAAGCAAGTACCAACGACAGCCCCGCAAACAGAGCTGCCTCCAAAAGGAACTGGCGAATGAGATCAGCTTTTGTGACGCCAAGAATTTTTCTGATTCCGACCTCTTTTGCTCTCCCTAGAGCTCGGGCAGTGGCAAGATTCATGTAATTAATGCATGCTATCGCCAAGACGAAAACTCCAATCGTCGCAAAAATAACAACAGTGTCTAAGCTTCCCGTAACTTGGATTTCGTAGCGAAGATCCGAGTGCAAGTAGATATCATCCAGAGGTTGAAGTGAAAACGTATAAAACATTCTCATCTGTGTCATCTTCTCGCCAAGATACCGCTCCGCAAACTCCGGTAGTTTCGCTTCTAATGCCTCTAGGTCTGATCCTTCCTTCAACAGGAGATAGGTGTAAAATCCGTTCCAGAACCATCTCCATTCAGAAGTCCTTGAGGCCGGCTCCGCCGTTTCATAAGTGTTGAACGACCCAAGAAAATTGAAGACGACATGCGAATTCTGTGGCGGGTCCGGCATCACACCAGTAACTTTGTAGGGAGCACCCTTTCCGTCCGGATCAAAGAGAAAAATCGTTAGCGTCTTGCCAACCGGATTTTCAGAACCGAAGTACTTTTCAGACATGGATTGGGTCAGTATAATACTATACGGATCTCGAAGTGCAGTGCCTTTATCGCCCAACGTCAGGTCATAACTAAACATATCAAAGAAGCTTTCATCGGCGAAAAGCAAATTGTCTTCATCAAACTGTTTGTCCTCGTACCGTACTATAGCTCCGCGATCGGTAAGACGAACCGCTCTTTCGACCTCCGGGTAGTCCCGCACCAATGCTTCAGCCAAAGGCGAAGACGTCACTGCCTGGTCAAATGAATCCGCCTCCGTCGTCACCCTTCCCACTAAACGTACTATCCTTTCATGATTTTCGTGAAAGCGGTCATAGCCTAGTTCATTCATCACCCAAGCGGCAATTAAACCAAAGCACGCAAGGCCGATGGCAAGACCAAATATGTTAATGGCGGAATACAACTTATGCCGCGCAAGATTTCGCAGGGCAACTTTTAGATAATTTGAGAGCATGAAAATCCTTTCTTAATTATCCGAACATTGAGTTCTTAAATCATGGCTAAACCAAATATGGTTTACACTTTACGCCCGCGCGTGCTCTTTAATATTCTCCGTCACCACGTGACCGTCGAAGAGATGGATTGTGCGGTGCGCGTAATCCGATTGCTCGGAGGAGTGCGTTACCATGGCGATGGATGTGCCGGATTCATTGAGGTCGGTCAAGAGTTTCATCACTTCCTGCCCGTTCGCTGAATCGAGGTTTCCCGTCGGTTCGTCCGCAAGAATAATATTCGGCTTTGCGATAATCGCCCGCGCCACTGCGACGCGCTGTTGTTGACCGCCGGATAACTGTTGGGGAAAGTGCCCTTTGCGGTGCATGATACCCATCTGCTCCAACACTTCCTGCACACGCCTTTCCCTCTCGGTTGTTGAAACGCCTAAGTAAAAGAGGGGCAATTCGACGTTTTCGAACACCGTCAGTTCGTCAATCAGGTTGAAGCTCTGGAACACGAAACCGATGTGGGCTTTCCGGAGGTTTGCCCGTTGGCGTTCCGTATGTTTGGATACTTCAATACCGTTGAAGTAATACTCCCCGTCCGACGGGTTATCCAACAGCCCCAATATATTTAGCAGGGTTGATTTTCCGCAACCCGAAGGACCCATAATGGCGACAAATTCGCCCTGTTTGATTTCAATATTAACGTTGTTGAGCGCGGTCGTTTCCACTTCGTCCGTCGTGTATGTCCGCTTAAGATTTTTTGTCGCAATCATAATACTGCCTCCGTATAGTTGACTAATGAATTGAACGATTGATTTCTTGAAATGAACAACCGGCAGTCGTTCTTCTATGGTAGGTCCGCAGAATTGCGGAAGAAGACACTCTTACCGTTGTGTAGTTTTATATTTGGATTTGGTAGGACAGACATTTGCCAAGGGCATCCCCTTGGGATCTGTCTGTCATTTTCCACTTATCGATTCAAAATTAACTTGTCGATATCGCCGAATGTTTCGTACGACGACGTGATGACCTGCTCCCCCGGTTCAATCCCCTCTAACACTTCAAACATCTGGGGGTTTTGTCGTCCGAGTTTGATTGAACGCTTCACTGCGAAATCGCCGGACGCGTCAACCACATATACCCACTGCCCGCCGGTACGCTGGTAAAATCCGCCGCGCGCGAGCAAGGTGGCTTCCGAGAGGTCACCTAACTCCAGACGGATCTGCAACGTCTGTCCCCGTCGCACGCCCG
>DATCJD010000210.1:0-2679 GCA_036507435.1 Bacteroidota bacterium | reverse complement strand
CCCGGAAGCCGAGGCGAGCATCTTCGCCGAACTAAAAGAGAACCTGAAGGGACGCATCGGCATTATTATTTCGCATCGGTTTTCGACAGTGCGGATGGCCGACCGCATCGCGGTCATCGCCGACGGTAAAGTTATTGAGTTAGGCACGCACAGCGAATTGCTTGCCGCAAAGGGCCGCTACGCGCAATTGTTCGAGATGCAGGCGGCGGGGTATAGATAAAAGTCTAATGAATATTAACCTATTGACTTGGAGGGCACGGACCATTCCGTGCCCAGGATAACGATGGGATTACGAGGTCGACATTTACTCTCGTCAGAAACGATGTTTTTCGTCACAACGACCGTTGTGGATTTTGCCAAAGTTTTTACGGAAGAACGGTATTGTGATATTTTATTACACAACATCAAGCACTATCAGAAACAATACGACTTTAGGATATATGCTTATGTGATCATGCCATCTCATTTCCATTGGGTTGTAGAAATTAACCCCGAACGTGGGACAATTTCAGACCTCATGAGGGATGTCAAAAAGTATAGTGCGTGGGATTTGATGGATGCGTTACACGAGGACGGCATGAAAGATCTACAGCGGTTATTCCGCTACAAAGCAAATGAGGTTCCCGGGCAACAAAGAAAATTTTGGATGAAGCGGTTTGACGATGAAGTGATCCGCAATAGCGGTATGTTGAGAACAAAAATTGAATACATACACTATAATCCTGTTAAATCAGGTCACGTATTGAACGCTGAGGAATACAAGTACTCAAGTGCAAGGAATTATTTGCTGGATGATCATTCTGTCCTTAGGGTGGAAACGAATTGGTCATGATGTTCTGGCACGGTATGGACCGTGCCAGCCAAGACAAAATATTTTAACTTGGGGGGCGCGGACCATTCCGTGCCCAGGATAACGAACTTAGAAGTCCGACATGTAGCGGGGCACGTGCTTGCAAAATGTCGGACTTCTTGATGCACAATGACGTTACAAGACCTCGGATATGATTCATGGTTTCAGGAACAGGCGGGCGATACGGCTGATTTCAGCGTCGCACGCGTGACGGCGGTGCACCGCGAGCGGTACCTCATCAGGAACGAACGCAACGAAATTTCCGCGGAACTCACCGGCAAGCTCCTCTTCGCCTCGGATTCAAATATTGACTTGCCGTGCGTCGGCGATTGGGTGTTGACGCAATACCACAACGCCGATACGCTCGCCATCATTCATGACATCCTGCCTCGCAAATCGTACCTGCGGCGTAAATCCCCCGGCAAGAATATCGACTACCAGATGATCGCGGCGAATATCGACGCGGCGTTCATCGTGCAGTCATGCGATTTCGATTTCAATCTGCGCAGGCTGGAACGCTATTTGGTCATGGTGCAGGAAGGCAACATCGAGCCGGTGATTCTGCTCAGCAAGAGCGACCTGCTGACCGAAGCCGAAATCGAGCAACGAATCTCAGACATCAAACAAGCACGCATAACAAGCGCCGTTATTCCGTTCAGCAATACGACGGGCGCAGGCATGGATCATATCCGGCGCATCATGCGGAAAGGAAAAACATATTGCCTGCTCGGTTCATCGGGCGTCGGCAAAACTACGTTGGTCAACCGCTTCGTGGGCAGGGAAGCATTTGCAACCGGCGCGGTGCGGGAAAAAGACGGCAGGGGCAGGCATATAACCTCCACCCGGCAACTCATCGTCTTGGAGAGCGGCTCGCTGTTGATTGATACACCGGGGATGCGCGAGCTTGGTGTGATGGGCGCGGAGGCGGGAATCGAGGAGAGCTTCGGGGATATTTTGGAGCTTGCGGAGTCGTGTAAATTCGCCGACTGCACGCACACGAAAGAACCCGGCTGTGGGATTCTCTCAGCTATCGAGAGCGGTGAGTTGGACGAGGGACGTTACCGGAATTACATGAAGCTCTTGCGGGAATCAGCCCACTACGAGATGTCGTACGTCGAGCGACGGCAGAAGGATAAAAAATTCGGGAAGATGGCAAAGGCGATCATGGAGCATAAGAAAAAGACGAAGCGGTGAGGTTACAACGACAGACCTCCGAGGTTTATCAGCGCGTGGGCTGGAAAAACCTCGGAGGTCTTTTAGTTTCCACGCGGAGCGTGTGAACGAGTAAAAGAAGTCCGACTCTTCACAAGAGCACGTGCCGGCAAAATGTCGGACTTCATCGTTCATCCCTTTGCCGCCTTCAGCGTATTCTTCATCAGCATGGCGATGGTCATGGGACCCACGCCGCCGGGCACGGGCGTAATGGCTTTCGCGACTTTACTCGCCGATTCGAAATGCACATCGCCCACCAACCGGTAACCGTTTTTTGCAGTGGGGTCGTCCACTCGATTCACGCCGACGTCTATCACAACCACACCCGCTTTAAGCATGTCGCCTGTGATCACTTCCGCTTTGCCCATCGCGGCGATGAGGATGTCGGCAGATTTGGTGAAGCGCGTAATATCCGCCGCGCCTGTGTGGGCAACGGTTACGACGGCGTTCGCGCCCGCTTGCTTTTGCAGAAGAATGTTCGCCACCGGCTTGCCGACAATGTTACTGCGCCCGACGACCACCACATGCTTGCCCTTCGGGTCGTTGCCGCTACGCATGAGCCGACCAGTCATGGCCTGCACCGCCTCCATGTACACAGAGTCGACATCGGGTCGCTC